>USAP01000044.1 GCA_900552775.1 uncultured Eubacteriales bacterium
TTTGACTACTATACGCATAAATTTGACGACGGTTCAGATATAGGCGAATTCCTTAAAAAAGCGGAAAAAGAAAAGAAGGAAGAAGTTAAAGAACCGAAAAAAGCAAAGGAAGAACCTGTGGAGGAAGAGCCTCAGGATACGGAAATCAAAGCTCCGAAGAGCCGCTATGTGGACACACGCTCGGACGTTGTGGACCTTGAAAAAATGGCGAAAACCGAGGAGATTGAAGAAAAGCTTACCGATGAGATGCAGAAAAACGGCGTCGGCGGCAAGCAGAAAATAAAGAAAAAGAATAAAAACAAACAAAAACAGACAAACAATAAGGAGACGGCGGCGCCGAAACCCAAGAAAAAAGAGAAAGTTAAAGTTGTAATTCCGGATGAAGTGACTGTCGGAGAATTTGCGGAAAAAGCAAAACTTGCCGCAACGGAAGTTATCAAAAAGCTTATGGAACTCGGAATAATGGCGTCTGTCAGCCAGACGATAGACTTTGACACGGCGCAGCTTATAGGCGAAGATTTAAATCTTATTGTTGAAAAAGAAATTATCGTAACGGACGAGGATATTCTTTTTGCCGAGGAAGAAGACAAAGAGGAAGACCTTGTGGAAAGATACCCGATTGTTGTTGTTATGGGTCACGTTGACCACGGCAAAACATCGCTTCTTGACGCGATACGTTCCTCGCACGTGACGGACACGGAGGCAGGCGGTATCACACAGCACATAGGTGCATACTGCGTTCCGATAAACGACAAGAAAATTACATTCCTTGATACACCGGGACATGAAGCTTTCACGGCTATGCGCGCAAGAGGTGCGCAGGTGACGGACGTTGCGGTAATTGTTGTTGCGGCGGACGACGGCATAATGCCTCAGACAATAGAAGCTATAAACCACGCAAAGGCGGCAGGTGTAAGCATTATTATTGCAATCAACAAGATTGATAAAGAAAACGCAAATGTTGACAGGGTTATGCAGGAACTTACAGAATACAATCTTATCCCCGAGGAATGGGGCGGCGATACGGTTTGCGTAAAAGTTTCGGCGAAAAACCGCGTTAATATTGACGGACTTCTGGAAATGATTATTCTTGTTTCCGAGATGAAAGAGCTGCGCGCCAACCCGAAACGAATGGCACGCGGAACCGTTATCGAAGCTAAGCTTGACCGTGGACGCGGTCCTGTTGCAACCGTACTTGTTCAGACCGGTACGCTGCACATAGGAGACACAATTGTTGCCGGAACATCTGTCGGCAGAGTGCGCGCAATGATAAATGACGGCGGCGCAAGAGTGCGCGAGGCAGGCCCTTCCGTGCCTGTTGAAATCACGGGTCTTTCCGATGTGCCGGACGGCGGCGATCTTTTCTATGCGGTTAAGGACGAAAAGATGGCAAAGAGCGTGGTTGAGCAGAGAAAACAGAAGATTAAAGACGAAATGCAGAAAAAATCCAGCGTTGTTACTCTTGATGATTTGTTTAGCCAGATTAAAGAGGGCGAAGTAAAAGATCTCAATATAATTGTTAAAGCGGACGTTATGGGCTCGGTTGAAGCGGTACGTCAGTCGCTCGAGAAGCTTTCAAACGATGAAGTGAGAGTAAGAGTTATACACGGTGCGGTAGGCGCCGTAACGGAATCCGACGTTATGCTTGCAACGGCTTCAAACGCAATTATTGTCGGCTTTAACGTACGTCCCGACGGCGGCGCGAGAGCTGCGGCGGAGATGCATAAGGTTGACATGAGAATGTACAGAATCATTTATGACGCAATAGAAGAAATCGAAGCGGCAATGAAAGGTATGCTTGCTCCGACTTACAAGGAAACAGTTTTGGGCCATGCCGAAGTTCGCTCTACATTCAGAGTGAGCGGCGTGGGAACGATTGCCGGCTGTTATGTTCAGGACGGTAAGGTTCAGAGAAATGCGTCCGTTCGTGTTGTAAGAGACGGTATTGTGGTATATGAAGGAGCGCTGGCATCACTTAAGAGATTTAAAGATGACGTTAAAGAAGTTGCACAGGGTTATGAGTGCGGTATAGGACTTGAACGTTTTAACGATATTAAAGAAGGCGACATTATAGAATGCTGGATTCTTGAAGAAGTAGAGAGATAATAAGAAAGGCGGCGGTAATATGCCTTCCCACAGAAGCGGCAGAATAGACGAAGAAGTAAAAAGAGAACTTGGCGCCGTGATACGCGAACTTAAAGATCCGCGTATCTCGGGAGTTGTAAGTGTTGTGGCGGTAAATGTTACGAAAGATCTTCGCTTTGCGAAAGCCTTTATAAGCGTTTTGGGAAGCTATGAGCAAAAAGCAAAAACCATGGAGGGCATAAAGTCCGGAGCGGGTTTTGTGAGACGCGAAATAGGAAAACGTTTAAATCTTCGCCAGACGCCGGAATTTTCATTTGTGCTTGACGATTCCATTGAACACGGAGCGCATATTAATGAAATTTTAAAGGGAGTAATACATGATGAGCAGTCTTAAATTGCTTTTCGAAAATGCGCGTAACATTGCAATTCTCTCGCACGACAGCATAGACGGAGACGCACTTTGTTCGTCGGCGGCTCTGGCGGAATTTGCAAAATCCTTCGGCAAGCGGGCGGACATTATATTCGATGACGATATACCCGTAAATCTCAAATTTTTGAACGTTCCGCTTTTAAAAAGCGGCGAATGTACAAAGAAATACGATACCGTTATAGCGGCGGATTGCGGAGATGCTGAAAGAACAGGCGAAAGAAAGAGCTTTTTTGATAAGGCAGCGCACACTGCCGTTATAGACCATCATGTTACAAACGAAGGATTCGGAGATATAAATATTATAAAGCCGCACAGCTCGTCAACATGCGAAATTGTGTTTGACATTTTCCGCGAAAACGGAATTTGTCCTGACATGCGCGCGGCAGAGTTTATATACGGCGGGATGCTGACGGATACCGGAGGTTTCCGATATTCGAATACAAGTGCAGATACTTTGTTTAAAGCAGCGGAGCTTTTAAAACTCGGAGTTCCTGCGGCAAAGCTGTGCGAAAAACTTCTTGAGACAAAGACGCTCAGTCAGCTTAAGATAGAGTCGGCGGCAGTGGATTCTGCGGTAAGTTTTGACGGCGGAAGAACGCTCATAGCCTGCATAACAAAAGAAATGATTGAAAAATGCGGTGCAAGCGACGGAGAAATGGGAGGAATTTCTTCCGTATTGCGTACGGTTGCAGGGGTGGAAACTTCCGTAACGCTCAAGGAAAAGGACGAAAAAATCCGCGTGTCCATGAGAACAAACGGCAAAGTTTCGGCAGCGGAGGTGTGCCGTGCTTTCGGCGGAGGCGGTCATGAACGTGCCGCGGGAGCAACGCTTTCATGCACGATGGACGAAGCTTTGAACGCGGTTATTGAGGAAATACATTCATATGAACGGAATAATTAACGTGTATAAGCCGGGCGGCATGTCAAGCCACGATGTGATATACAAAGTAAGGCGCGCGCTCGGCATAAAAAGAATAGGTCACACCGGGACGCTTGACCCTATGGCGTGCGGCGTACTGCCGGTGTGCGTGGGAAAAGCCACAAGGGCGGCGGAGCTTATTGTGGCGGCGGACAAAGAATATATAGCAAAACTTACTTTCGGAAGCGAAACAGACACACAGGACAGCACCGGAAGTGTTACAAATACAACGCAGAACAGAACGGACATAAAGACGTTTGAAGATGTTTTAAAGGAATTTGAGGGAGAGACGGAGCAGATTCCGCCGATGTATTCTGCCGTACATCACGGCGGCGAGCGGCTTTACAAACTTGCGCGCCGAGGGGTTACGGTGGAAAGAAAAAGCAGGAAAATCACTGTTTTTTCCATAAAGCTTTTGTCTTTTTCCGAAGATGAAGCCGAAATCTGCGTGAGATGCTCAAAAGGCACATACATAAGAACGCTTTGCGAGGATATTGGAAGGCGCGCCGGCTGCATGGCGCATATGAGTGCGCTTGAAAGAACCAGAAGCGGAATGTTTACAAAAGAAAATTCCGTGCCTCTTTCAGAAATTTCCGAGGAAATGATAATTCCGACAGACGAACTTTTCCGGGCTTATGAAAGATATGACTTAAACGCCGAGGAAGAAAGAAAAGTCAGAAACGGCGCAAAAATAAAAAATCCGCGCGAAGAAGGAAAAAGATACCGCCTTTATGCGGAAAACGGAGAATTTCTTTGTATTTCCGAGGGGATAACGGAGGACGGCGAAAAGTTTTTAAAGTCCGTCAAAAATTTTTATTGAAAAGGGATGCGGTTTAATGACATACAGTGCGGTAGCGCTCGGTAATTTTGACGGTGTTCATAAAGCGCATGCCAAACTCATAAAAAAAACGGTTGCATCGGCAAAGAATAATAATTTAAAAAGCATTGTTTATACATTTGAAGAACATCCGTCAAAAATTCTTTTCGGAAAAAGCGTTAAACAGATAATGACTAACGGGCAGAAAAGCGAGATTATAAAAAAACTCGGTGCGGATGAGGTTTTTTTTGAAAAAACCGTACCGGAGGTTTTGGGTCTTTCGGCAGAGGATTTTTTCGTGAATATTCTGTGCAAACGCTTTAATGCAAAATTTGTTGCGGCAGGTTTTAACTATACATTCGGGAAAGGCGCCGGGGGGAATGCGGAAGTTTTGCGCAGACTCGGGGAAAAGTACGGCACAGAGGTTTATATAATGCCGGAAGAAAAATTCGGCGGCGGAAGTATAAGCAGCAGTGCGGTGCGCGCAGCTCTTTTAAAAGGAGATATCAAAACCGCCAACGCGCTTTTGGGACATGAATATACGGTTCGCGGCGCGGTGGAACATGGCAAGGCACTGGGGGGGAAAATTGGGTTTAAAACGGCAAATGTTACGCCAGAGCCTTTTATACTGCTTCCTTCAAGCGGAGTGTATAAGACAAAAACATATGTTTGCGGCAAAGCTTTCAAAAGCATAACAAACGTCGGAACAAATCCCACGGTTGAAAATGCCGAATGCAGAACGGAAACGAATATATTTGATTTTGATAAAGATATATACGGAGAGACAATAGATGTTGTTTTTCTTGAAAAAATAAGAGATAAAATAAAATTTAAAAATACAACTGAGCTTTCGGCTCAGATTCGTCAGGATAAAAAAATTTGGAAGGAAAGTGATATTATATGAGATTATCGGGACTTTTAATGCCCACACTGAGGGAGACTCCCGCGGAAGCGGAAATTCTTTCACACAGACTTATGCTTCGCGCGGGTCTTATAAGAAAGCTTGCTGCAGGAGTATATTCGTATATGCCCATGGGTCTGCGCGCGCTTAAAAAGGTTGAAAACATTGTGCGCGAAGAGATGGACAGAGCCGGCGCCAATGAGCTTTTGATGAGTGCTCTGCTCCCGGCTGAAGCGTATATGGCGTCCGGAAGATGGGATGTTTTCGGACCTGAAATGTTCCGTCTGCATGACAGACACGACAGAGATTTTTGCCTGGGACCTACTCATGAGGAGATATTTGCCGAAACCGTTAAAGGTGCGGTTCGCTCATATAAACAGCTTCCTTTAACGCTTTATCAGATTCAGACAAAGTACCGTGATGAGAGACGTCCGCGTTTCGGTGTTTTGAGAAGCCGCGAGTTTATCATGAAGGACGCATACAGCTTTGATCTGACAGAAGAAGGTCTTGATGAATCGTATAAAAAGATGTATGACGCTTATTGCCGCATTTTTGACAGAATGGGACTTGACTATGTTGTGGTTGATGCGGATTCCGGAGCCATGGGCGGCTCGGGGTCGCAGGAATTTATGGTTAAATCGGAAGTGGGCGAAGATGTTATAGCTCACTGCGAAGCATGCGGATACACCGCCAATGAAGAAAAGGCGGAATGTGTTCCCGATTCGTTTGAATTTGCGGAAAACGATAAGCCGATGGAGAAAAAAGACACACCCGAGGCGCACACTATTGAGCAGCTTGTAAACTTCCTCGGAGTTGACGCGCGCAATTTCGCGAAAACAATTATATATAAAATTGACGGAAAATATGTTGCTGCCATGGTAAGAGGTGACAGAGAGGTTAACGAAGTAAAACTCAAAAACCTTGTTGGCGGTGTTGATATAGAACTTGCCGAGCCTTTTGCCGTTCGCGAAATAACTCATGCAGAGGTTGGATTTGCAGGTCCCATAGGTCTTGAAATCCCCGTATATGCCGACCATGAAGTTATGAAAATGCATGCCATGGTAATAGGCGCAAACGAAACGGACAAGCATTTTATAAATGTTGAACCCTGCCGTGACTTCACGCCCGATAAGGTTGCGGACTTAAGAGTTGCGGTTGACGGAGATATATGCCCCAGATGCGGAAAGAGAATAGATACGTTTCACGGAATAGAAGTAGGACATATATTTAAACTCGGCACAAAATACGCAAAGGCTTTGGGGATTTCTTTCTCGACGGAAAGCGGAGAAGAACGCACTGCAATTATGGGAAGCTACGGTATAGGAATAAACCGCTGCATAGCGGCTGCAATAGAGCAGAATTCCGATGAAAACGGCATTATATGGCCTGTTTCCATAGCACCCTATCATGTGAGCGTAATTCCTGTAAATGTTAAGGACGAAACAATATCCGCACTTGCGGAAAAGATATATGCGGAGCTTTTGGAAAAAGGCATCGAAGCAATTATAGACGACAGAGACGAGCGCCCCGGTGTTAAATTCAAAGACTGCGATCTTACGGGTATTCCGCTTCGCATAACAGTCGGCAAAAAAGCGGGAGAAGGAATAGTCGAATATAAAGTCCGCGGGGCGGAAGGCTTTGAAGAAAAGACGGCAGAGCAGGCAATTGAAGACGCTTGTGCGTATATTTTAAAGTAATGCGTATATCTACCGTAAATTTAAGCCCGGCTGTGGACAGAACATATTATACGGACGGATTCTGCATAAACGGCGTAAACCGTGCAAGACTCGTAAAAGTAAATGCCGGCGGCAAGGGAATAAACTTTGCTGCCGTACTGGGGCTTTGCGGAGCAGAATGTGAAGCGCTTGGTTTTCTGGGGCGCGGCGGAGAATTTATAGAAGAGTTTCTTGAGTTGCGCTCAATAAAAAGCAATTTTGTGCATACCGATGCGCCCGTCAGAGTCAATATTAAAATATGCGATGAAAAAAACGGCACGTATACCGATCTTAATGAAAATGCCGCCTGCGCTTCCGGGGATGAACTTGCAAGGCTTTATGAAACCGTGGAAAAATCCGCGGAAGAAAACGATGTTTTATATGTCGGAGGTTCATTGCCGTACGGCATGAAAACGGATATTTACAAAAATATTGTTGAAATCGGGAAAAAGCACGGCGCATGTACCGTGGCGGATGCTTCGGGTGAAGCTATGCGAAACCTTTTGGAGGCGCACCCTGATATTATAAAGCCTAACGAGAAAGAAGCGGAGGAAATTCTCGGTACAGAGGTATCAGATGAAAGCGACGCTTTGAAAGCGGCATTAAAGCTCCGTGCCGCAGGCGCGGAAACTGTTATACTGACTTTGGGCGGACAAGGCGCGGTGTGTGCCGCAAAAGACGGAGTTTACAGAGTTATAAGTCCCAAAGTTACGGTAAAAAGTACAGTGGGCGCCGGTGATACTTTTCTTGCAGGGTTCCTTTACGGAATGAAGTACGGAACGGAAACTGCGCTTAGGTATGCCGCATCTTTTGCGGCGGCGAAGATTGTGTGCGAAGGCACAGATATACCGTGCTTTGAGGCTCTCTGCGAAAGAGCCGGCACAATTAATGTAACAAAAATTTAAACAGGAGGAAGCGTATGACAGATAAATCGCTTATAAGAAATTTTTGCATCATTGCACATATAGACCACGGCAAGTCAACGCTTGCCGACAGAATATTGGAGCTTACGGGTTCGGTTGATCAAAGGGAGATGGAGGATCAGCTTCTGGACAATATGGATCTGGAGCGCGAGCGCGGAATAACAATAAAGGCGCGCGCCGTAAGGCTCAACTACGAATGTGACGGAAAGACGTATGTCTTAAATCTGATAGACACGCCGGGGCATGTTGACTTTAATTATGAGGTTTCAAGAAGCCTTGCGGCATGTGAGGGTGCGCTTTTGGTGGTTGACGCGGCACAGGGCATAGAGGCGCAGACACTTGCAAATACGTACCTGGCGCTTGATCATGACCTGGAAATTCTGCCGGTTATAAACAAGATCGATTTGCCGTCGGCACGTCCCGAAGTTGTAATAGATGAAATAGAAAACATAATAGGCATAGAAGCGCAGGACGCACCGCGCATAAGTGCAAAACAGGGTGTCGGAATAGAAAGCGTTCTGCGTGATATAGTTGACAATATCCCGGCACCGGAAGGTGACGAGAAGGCTCCTTTAAAAGCACTTATATTTGACTCTTATTATGACAGCTACAAAGGTGTTATAGTATACGTCAGAGTTAAAGAAGGAACATTGCGCGCAGGCGAAACAATACGGTTTATGGCAACGGGCAAAGAATTTGAAGTTGTGGAGGTAGGTTACCTCGGCGCCGATAAAATGGTTCCGTCAAAAGAAATATCCGCCGGAGAGGTTGGATATATTACGGCGAGCATAAAAACGGTTCAGGATATAAATGTCGGCGATACGGTAACGACAACAGACAGACCCGCAGCAGAGCCTTTGGAGGGTTACAAAAAAGTAAATCCCATGGTTTTCTGCGGTATTTATCCGGCTGACGGTGCAAAATACGGTGATCTTCGTGACGCACTGGAAAAACTTCAGCTAAACGATGCCTCTTTGACGTTTGAACCCGAAACATCAATTGCTTTGGGATTTGGTTTCCGATGCGGATTTCTGGGTCTTCTGCACATGGAAATTATCCAGGAAAGACTTGAGAGAGAGTATAATTTAGATCTTGTAACAACCGCACCGGGAGTTATATACAGAATAACAAAAACAGACGGCAGCGTAGAATATATCGACAACCCGACAAATATGCCGAATCCTTCGGAAATAGAGATGATGGAAGAGCCGTTTGTAGATGCGAATATTATGGTTCCGACAGAATTTGTGGGAAGCATTATGGAGCTTTGCCAGGACAGACGCGGAATATACAAAGATATGAAGTATATAGACGAAGGACGCGCTTCTCTGCATTATGAAATGCCGCTCAATGAAATTATTTATGACTTTTTTGACGCGCTTAAGTCGCGCACACGCGGATATGCGTCTTTTGACTATGAAATGCGCGGATATGTGAAGAGCGATCTGGTAAAACTTGATATTCTTTTAAACGGCGAAGTTGTGGACGCTTTAAGCTTTATCGTGCACTCTTCAAAAGCATATGCACGCGGCAGAAGAATTGCCGAAAAACTTAAAGAGGCAATTCCGCGCCAGCTTTTCGAAGTTCCCATTCAGGCTGCCATAGGCGGCAAAATAATAGCGCGCGAAACGGTTAAAGCGTTAAGAAAAGACGTTTTGGCAAAGTGTTACGGCGGCGATATAACAAGAAAGAAAAAGCTGCTCGAAAAACAAAAAGAGGGCAAAAAGCGCATGAGACAGGTCGGCACTGTGGAAGTGCCGCAGGAAGCGTTTATGTCTGTGCTGAAGCTTGACTGATGACAGGGGTATATATACATGTTCCGTTCTGCGTTAAAAAGTGCGCCTACTGCAGTTTTTACTCGGAATCCGGAGCGGAGAAATTTGAAGGCGCGTATGTAAAAAAAGTTGTGCGCGAGGCTGAAAAATACAGCGGTGAAACGGCGGATACTTTGTATTTCGGCGGAGGGACGCCATCTGCGCTCTCGGCGGATGCTTTGATTTTTATGCTGCGCGGTATAAAAAGATTTATAAAATTTTCAGATGATTCGGAAATAACGATTGAAGCAAACCCTAAAACGGTAACGGAGGAAAAGCTTAAAAAGCTTTTTGATGCCGGGTTTAACCGCATAAGTTTCGGTTTTCAGTCGTTTTCCGATGATGAATTGAAGTTTTTGGGAAGAATCCACAGCGCGGACGATAATAAAAAAGCGCTTGCAGCGGCGCGTGCCGCGGGTTTTAAAAATATTTCGGGCGATATCATGACGGCGATTCCGCTGCAGACCATGAACAGTTTGAAAAAAACAATAAATACCATGTGCGCACTTGAGCTTTCACATATATCCGCATACTCGCTTTCCGTCGAGAAAGGCACGCCTTTTTATGAGGCAGAGCTTTCTCTGCCGGACGAGGATACGGAAAGGGAAATGTATTACACACTTTGCGATATGCTTGAGAATGCGGGATATGAACACTATGAAATATCTAATTTCGCAAAAGACGGAGCCGTGTCAAGACATAACACAAAATATTGGACGGGCGAACCTTACATTGGACTCGGAGCTGCGGCTCACTCGTACTATAAAAACGAGAGATACTGTAATATAAGCAGTATAAAAGGTTATACAGAAAAAGAAGAAACGGAAGAGTTTCGCGAATACATAGATGAAAATGAGAAGAAAAAGGAACGCGTAATGTTGGGACTGCGTTTAAAAAGCGGCATACCGTATGAAAAAAATCCGAAAACCGATAAGTTTATAGAACAAGGTTTTATGCAGCGGTGCGGTGAAAATGTCAGACTCACCAGACGCGGGATCGACATATCAAATTATATTTTTTCGGAGCTGATTTAACGTGAGAAAGAAAAATGTTGATGATTACGGAATAGAAAAAGCAAAGAGCGAAGCACTTAAGCTTACGCTTATAAAGCGCCGTACGGCAAAGCAAATTTCCGCAAGGCTTGCGGAGAAGGGCTTCCCGGAAGGCGTTATTTCCGAAGCGGTGGATTATTATATCGAACTCGGGTATATTGATGACAGAGACTATGCGCACCGCTATACACATGACGCAATAGAAATTAAAGGTTTCGGAGAGTTCAGAATAAGAAGAGAACTTGCTTTAAAAGGTGTGAGTGAAGATATTATAGATGAATGCCTTGACGGGTGTACATACGATTTGAAGGGACTTATGATGAAGAAATTCCCAAAATGCGAAGATAAAAAAGATTTGCAGAAGGTTTTAAACCATTTTCTTCGCAAGGGGTTTTCGCATGATGAAATATCAAGTACAATAAGAGAGCTTTATTCGGTGTGATATATTTATAGGGGATGTTAAAAAACTCCGGAACGTAAGAAAAGGGAAAAATCAAAACTTTTTTCCTATCCCCTTGAAAAATGGGACGTTTAAAAAGTCGGTTGACTTTTTAAACGACCCCGATTGAAAACCCCGTGCGAAATTTTTCTCGCTTTGTTCGAAAACGCACATGGGTAGTCCTATTCTCTTATCATTTCTTGCCCTTTAGATAAGAGATTTATTTTCATTACTATTTGTGCTGACACAGGGCGGCGGAATGGAGATTAATATGACAAAAGTTTTGATTGTTTCGCTCGGATGCAGCAAAAATCTTGTGGATTCCGAAATTATGACAGGCGAGCTTATAAAAAACGGTTTTGAGATTAC
>USAP01000045.1 GCA_900552775.1 uncultured Eubacteriales bacterium
GGGCAACCAGCTGAAAAGCATTCTTGAAAAGCTCACATCGAGCAGATTCAAAGGTTTTCTGCTCGGTCTCGGCGTGCTTGTTATTGCCGCCGTATACAAGATTTACGAATTTCTGCCGGACTTTTATGTTTATGCCGCAAGGTACAATTACGGAAAAAACAACGCAAAAATGTTTGAACTTCTGGAAAAGGCTTATAAAACCGGCAGACTTAAAGCGGACTACAAAAATTATTACGCATATATGTGCCTGCGCGAGAATAAGCTTGACAAGGCGGAGCAGCTTTTTAACGCCGTGCTTTCCTATAAGCAGCCCGATGACGTTAAAGCAAGGTGCAAATTAAACTATGCGCTGCTGCTCTGGAAAAAGGGAGAAAACCGTGAGGCGCTGCAAATGACGGAGGAGGTTTTCGAAAAATACAAATCCGTTGTGTCATACTGCAACTACGGCTTTCTGCTTATTGAAAACGGCGAGTTTCAGAAGGCGCTCGAAGTAAATCTCGAGGCTTACAAATATGACAGCTCAAACGACATAATAGCCGATAACCTGGCTCAGACATACTACATGCTCGGCAAATACGAAGAAAGCGAAAAGTATTACAAAGAGATTGAGGCGCGCGCGCCAAAATCGCCGACGCCTTATTATAACTACGCAAAAACGCTTTACGCGCTCGGCAAAAAGGAAGAAGCCGCCGAAAAACTTCGCCGCGCTTTGGAATTTCCGTTCACGGGCATTGCAACGGTGAGCGTAACCGATGTTGAAAAAATGCTTGCGCATGTTGAAAGCGAAATCTGACCGAGGCGCTTAAAAAATATAAAAAACCAAAGGGCATCGGCTCTTCAAAATAAAAAGGAGAATTGATATGGGACTTTTAAAAGCAGGTATAGGTGCCGCTTCGGGCGTTCTTGCCGACCAGTGGCGCGAATACTTTTACTGTGATTCGCTCAGCTCCGATATTCTTATGAAAAAAGGGGAAAAACGTGTCGGAGGGCGCAGTTCAAACACCCGTGGCAGTGACAATATTATTTCAAACGGCTCTGTAATTGCCGTTAACGAGGGACAGTGCATGATAATCACAGACCAGGGCAAAATTACGGAAATATGCGCGGAGGCAGGCGAATTTGTCTACGATTCCTCCACGGAGCCGAGCGTGTTTTACGGCGGCTTCGGCGAAGGCGTTAAGAAAAGCTTTGAGGCTTTGGGCAAGCGTTTCACTTTCGGCGGCGACACGGCAAAGGACCAGCGTGTGTACTTTTTCAATACAAAGGAGATAACAGACAATAAATTCGGCACGCAGAACCCGATTCCGTTCCGCGTTACGGTGGACGAAAATCTGGGATATAAACTTTCGGTTGATTTAAGATGCAACGGCGTTTATTCTTATAAAATTGTGGACCCCGTGCTCTTTTACACAAATGTTGCAGGAAACGTTGCGGATGTATACGAACGTTCCGAACTTACGGATATGCTCCGCGGCGAACTGTGCAACGCACTGCAGCCCGCTTTGGCAGCAATTGCGGCAAAGAAAATTATGTATTCGGAAATCCCGGCGCACACAAAAGAGATATCCGATGAGCTTAAAAACGTTTTGGCGGCTGAATGGAGCGAGAGCCGCGGCTTGCAGATTGTGTCGCTCAGCTTTAATTCCGTAACCATTCCGGAGGATCAGCGCAAAAAGATAACCGAGTGGGAAGAAAATGCCATGACAACAAACCCGGCAACGGCAGCCGCGCGTCTTGTGGGAAGCCAGGCGGACGCTATGCGCACCGCGGCGGCAAACGAAGGCGGCATGGGCGCTCTCGGCGGTTTTGTGGGCATGAACATGGCACAGGCGGCAGGCGGAGCGTCGGCTCAGACCCTTTTCTCAATGCAGCAGAACGCGTCGGCTCCGGCGCAAAGCGGCTGGAACTGTCCCTGCGGAAAAACGGGCAACATGGGCAAATTTTGCTCCGAGTGCGGCGCTCCGCAGCCTTCGGACGGATGGATTTGCAAGTGCGGTGCAAAAAATCTCGGAAAATTCTGCACGGAATGCGGTGCACCGAAGCCTTCCGGCGCGCTTATATATAAATGCGACAAGTGCGGCTGGAAGCCCGAGGATCTTCAGAATCCGCCGAAATTCTGCCCCGAATGCGGCGATCCGTTTAACGAAAACGATATTGTGAAATAAATTCGCGTTTACAGGGAATAATCTTTTATGAAGGGGGAATTTTCATGAAAGCAACAACTAAAAAAATACTTACCGCGGCAGGTATCCTGGGCGGCATTGCGGCAGCCGCGGCGGCGTCGGCATATGTTACGGCAAAGCTTTTTGCCGAAACAGCGCTTGACCGCGAGCAGCCCAAAGTCATGAAAAAAGCCGGGAAGCTTATTTCGGGCGGAGGAGACGGCGGCGAGTTTGACGAAGAATGCGCCGAAGCTTCTCTCCGTCTGCAGAACAAGCCGCATGAAACGGTTGAAATAACAGCGTCCGACGGATGCAGGCTTTTGGGGCATTTCTACCCTGCGGAAAACCCCGAAAGAGTTATAATTGCGTTTCACGGCTGGCGCTCTTCCTGGCACAAGGATTTCGGCGCCGTGTCGGATTTCTGGGCGGAAAACGGATGCAGCGTTCTGTATGTTGAACAGCGCGGTCAAAACGGCAGCGGCGGCAGCCATATAGGCATGGGCCTTACGGAAAGATTTGACTGTGCCGACTGGGTTAACTGGGCAACGCTCCGCTGCGGAAGACAGATTCCGATATATCTTGCGGGTCTTTCGATGGGGGCAACAACGGTGCTTATGGCAGCCGGACTTCAGCTTCCGCCGAATGTTCACGGAATCATGGCGGACTGCGGATTTACTTCGCCGCACGCAATATGGAAACACGTTGCGGAAAAAAATCTGCACGTGCCTTACGGGCTCCGCGGTGTTATTGCCGAAGCGCTTTACCGCAGAAAAATAAATATGGGAGCTGCCGACTATTCAACCGTTGCGGCTCTTAAAAACACGCGTATTCCCGTGCTGCTTATACACGGCGCAGCGGACAAATTTGTTCCGGTTGAAATGACTTACGAAAATTACGAAGCGTGCGCTTCGCCGAAAAAATTGTTTATCGTGCCGGGCGCGGACCATGCCATGAGCTATCTCAAAGACCGCGAAGGCTATGAAAAAACAGTAAAAGATTTCTGGAAGGAGTTTGACTGATTATGAAAACATATTCTAAAATATCAATTGTGATTTCCGCACTTTTGATGATTGTTCTCGGCATAATTATGCTTTTAAACCCTGCCGAAACACTTGTCTCTCTTTCGCTGCTTATAGGGATTTTCATGGCAGCCTCGGGCATATCGGCTCTTGTTTTCTATTTTTCTGCGGCGAGAGGCTTTGTCGGATCGGGCGCGGTGCTTTTTACGGGTATTTCTAATATCGTGATAGGCATTTTGTTTATGAATCAGGGCGTTTTTGTGGCGCAGATTTTCACATTTATACTCGGACTGCTGCTTACAGTTTTTGGGGTAGAGCGCTTTGTACGCTCGTTTGACCTCAAAAACGCAGGCTTTTCAAACTGGTGGCTGACGCTCCTGCTGGGCATTGTCTGCGCGGCGCTCGGAATACTTTCCATGGCGGCACCCATAACGGGAGCTATTTTGGTGTCGGCGATTCTGGGCACGGGATTTATATTGTACGGCGCGGCGCTTCTGGCGCTGCTGCACTCGATTTCAAACATGTAGCAAAAAATTTAAACGGGACTTTGGAAAAACGGCTGCCCGGCAGCTGCTTTTCCGAAGTCTTTTAAAAACTTATGAAAAGGCAGGCTTAATATTTTGAACAGTATTTTTGAAGAACTCGGAATATCGCAGAGCACGCTTGCGCTCGGAAAAGAAGCGGAAAAAAGCGTGCGCCCGATATTCGATAAAATAGACGAAACGGCATTTAAAAACCATTTGCGTGTGCAGAAGGCTTTTTATGACGCGCGCATAAGTACGGTGCATTTTGCGGCAAGCTCGGGTTACGGCTTAAACGATGAGGCGAGAGAAGCTGCCGATAAGGTTTATGCCTTAGCATTCGGTGCGGAAGCGGCAATTGTGCGGCCGAATTTCGTTTCGGGCACACACACGCTCTCGTGCATGCTTTTTGCGGCGCTGCGCCCCGGCGATACAATGCTTGCGGCAACGGGTGAGCCGTATGACACGCTGCACGGCGTTATACGCGGCGAAAAAGGTTCTCTTTCGTCTTTCGGGATAAACTATAAAGAAGTGCCCTTAAAAGACGGCGCGCCCGACAGAGAGGGAATACGGGCGGCTTTGTCGGACAAAACAATAAAAGTTGTGTGGATTCAGCGCTCAAAGGGATATGTATTCCGCCCGACACTTTCGGTGCATGAAATAGGAGAACTTGCGGAGTTTATCAAGAGCGTGCGAAGCGATGTATATGTGTTCTGTGACAATTGCTACGGCGAGTTTGCCGAGGAACGCGAGCCCGTCTCTCTCGGAGTTGACCTTATGGGCGGATCGCTTATTAAAAATCCCGGGGGCGGTCTTGCGCAGTCGGGCGGATACATAGCCGGCAGGGAAGAACTTGTTGAAATGGCGGCAGACGCGCTCACGGCGCCCGGTCTCGGCATGGAAAGCGGCTGTAATTTCGGAATGTCAAAAAGTATCCTTCAGGGCTTTTATATGGCGCCGCACACGGTTGCGCAGGCAATGAAAACGGCGGTTTTCTGCTCATCCCTTATGCAGAAGCTCGGGTTTGATGTTTCTCCGCTGCCGGATGAACCGCGTGCGGATATAATAGAAGCTGTGCGTCTCGGTTCTCCCGAAATGGTGGAGGCTTTCTGCCAAGGCATTCAGCTGGGTTCGCCCGTAGATTCTTTTGTAACGCCGGTGCCGTCCGGTATGCCCGGATACGGCGATGAGGTTATCATGGCTGCCGGAACGTTTACGCAGGGCGCTTCAATAGAAATCACCGCGGATGCACCCATGAGAGAGCCGTATGTGGTTTACATGCAGGGCGCGCTTTCGTATGAATCGGGAAAAACGGCGGTGCTTGCTGCCGCGGAAAAAGTTAAAAGGCTTTTAAATAAATAAACTTTTAAATTATTTTTTTGGGTTTTGCGGCTGTATTTTCCGAAAAAAAGCCGTAAAATCCGCTTTTTTCAAAAAAAGGTTTTTGCTCTAAAACTGCATAACCGTGGGTTTTTTCGGACTTTCGCAAAAAAAAATAAAAAAAGTTTGAAAAAAGTGTTGACATTTGGGGTAAGTTCTGCTATAATAATATCTGTTGCTGATGATGGTGGCGGTCACGTGGGCGCATAGCTCAGCTGGGAGAGCATCTGCCTTACAAGCAGAGGGTCATAGGTTCGAGCCCTATTGTGCCCACCATTTTTTGGCCCGGTAGTTCAGTTGGTTAGAACGCCAGCCTGTCACGCTGGAGGTCGTGAGTTCGAGCCTCATCCGGGTCGCCAACACGCCTCTGTAGCTCAGTCGGTAGAGCAGAGGACTGAAAATCCTCGTGTCGGTGGTTCGATTCCGCCCGGAGGCACCAGCAACATTTTTATGCGAATGTAGCTCATCTGGTAGAGCGCCACCTTGCCAAGGTGGAGGTAGCGAGTTCGAGCCTCGTCATTCGCTCCAACCGTAGGAAAAGCACTTTACATAAAAGTGCTTTTTTCAACTAAGTATTCACGGAATTTTAATTTTTTAATATAATACAGTATGGCACCATAGCCAAGTGGTAAGGCATGGGTCTGCAACACCCTGATTCTCCGGTTCGAATCCGGATGGTGCCTCCAAAAATCGGCAAGTACGAAAGTACTTGTCGATTTTACTTATTACCTATTCACTCTTCACTAAAATATGCCGATTTTTTGTAAAAAAACAAAACGGGCGGTCGCACAGGGTTGCCCCTGCGGCGTCGGGACAAGCTGCGCTCCGCGGAAGGACTTAAATTTTTCCGACTGCGTGAGGGGTTGTTTGCAAGGACAATTCATGAATTGTCCGCTTTGTGTTGCGGAAACTAAAACGGCTGCCTGCAGTCATTTTGAGAGCCCGCCGGGCACAATATAAAGGAGATACACATGAAAAAAACTTTTGTAACGGTTATGCCGAACCACATCGGCGCATTTTTAAAAGCGAGCCGCTGCTTTGCGGAATACGGCGTAAATATAACGCGCGTAAGCTACAACAAGGCTGTGGATTCCCACATGCTTTTTATTGACGCGGAGGGAACCGCGGCTCAGCTTGACAAAGCTGCCGAAGGGCTGCGCGGCATCGGTTATCTGCAGTGCGATGATGACGGCAGAAGCGTTATTCTGATGGAATTTAAGCTCCGTGACATTCCGGGCAGCGTAACGGCTGTTCTGGAGCTTATAAGCGAGTTCAGCTTTAACATATCCTATATCAGCTCACAGGAAAACGGTTCGGACTATCAGGAGTTTAAAATGGGGATTGTTATTGACGATTCCGAAAAAATCAAAAAATTTCTTGACGCGGCAAAAAACATCTGCGATGTCAGGGTGATTGACTATAACCACGCGGACAAGATTTATGATAACAGCCTTTTTTACATGCACTTTGTAAACGAGCTTTCGTCACTCATGCGGATTTCGGACGATTCGCGCGAAGCGCTGCTTGTAAACGTGAATCTTGCGATGCAGCAGCTTGATGACTCGGGCGTGTCGCCTTACAGAACTTTTGACAGTATAAGCCGCTTCTGCGAGCTGCTTTCAAAGGCGCGCGGCGCGGACTTTGCTCCGAGAATTTCAAAACACAAAATAACCGATAAAACCGATATAATTTTAATAGAACCGCCGTGCGGAAGCAATACGGCGATAATAAAAAGCGGAGACGAATATCTTTTTGCGGACAGCGGCTATGCTTACTGCGCAGATGAGATGCGTGCGCTTTTCCGCGAGCTTATTCCGGGTTTTGACGGCATGAAGAAAAGAATTTTCGTGACGCATGCCGATGTTGACCATTGCGGACTGCTCCCGATGTTTGACGAGGTTTTGGCAAGCTGCGGCACCGCGGAATGTTTAAAGCTTGAATATGAAAACGGAAACGGCTACAGAGAGCAGAATACTTTGCACAAGCCTTATATCCGCATGTGCAAAATTCTCACGTCTTACGAACCTGTAAATCCCGAAAAAATCAAAATTGCCGATTCGGAAAAAACGGGGGACGGCGTTCTTGAGAGAACGGGATTTTTGAATTTCGGCGATCTGAATTTTGAGATATACTGCGGCGGCGGAGGACACCTTCCGGGCGAATCGGTTTTGATAGATTATGCAAACCGTGTGGTTTTCAGCGGAGATATTTTTGTAAATCTTAAGGATATGACCGAGCAGCAGGCGCAGTATAACCGTTATGCGCCAATTCTGATGACGTCTGTTGACACCGATCCCGTGCTTTGTGCGCGCGAAAGACAGGCGCTTTTTGCGCGTCTCGGCGTGGGTACGTGGCAGATTTTCGGCGGACACGGCGGAAAGAAAACATACACTGTAAAAACAATATCCGAACAATCGTAAGGGCGGGCCATATGCGGCCGCACGAAATAAAGGAACAATAAAATGAACGAGTTGCCAAAAAGAAAACAAACCAGGCTGAAGGATTATGATTATTCGCAAAACGGATATTATTTCATAACAATATGTACCCATAACAGACAAAATTTATTCGGTGAAATCGTAGGGGCGACCCTATGTGGTCGCCCGAATAATCCCCTATGTTGTTGATTTCAATATTATAAGTTTTGTCCTTCTTCTAATCTTTCGATTTCTTTTTCCGCGGCTTCAATAGATTTCAAAACCGCTTCTTTTGCCGGTGCGCCGTAAACCTTTCTCTGGCTTACGCACGTTTCCATGCTTATCGCGTCATAGATGTCCTCATCAAAAACATCCGAGAAGCTTTTGAATTCCTCAAGAGTAAGGTCATCAAGAGCCTTGTCGCGGCTTATCGCATAAAATACCAGCTTGCCTATAACCGCATGCGCGTCCCGAAACGGCATTCCGTGTTTAACAAGATAATCCGCAGCGTCCGTGGCGTTTGTGAAGCCGCCTTTTGCGCCTTTGTACATATTTTCGGCGTTTATTTTCATTGTTTCAACCATTTTGCGGAACACAGGCACGCACAAAAGCACCGTGTCAACCGCGTCAAACACCTGTTCCTTGTCTTCCTGCATATCTTTGTTGTATGCAAGCGGAATACCCTTCATCATTGTGAGAAGACCCATAAGGCTGCCGTATACTCTGCCGGTTTTTCCGCGGATAAGTTCGGCAACGTCGGGGTTTTTCTTCTGCGGCATTATGCTGCTTCCGGTGGAATACGCATCGTCCATCTCAACAAATGAAAATTCGTTGCTGCTCCAGAGAATAAGTTCCTCGCAGAAGCGGCTCAAATGCATCATAAGAACCGACATGTCAAACACCGCTTCAAGCGCAAAATCCCTGTCGCTCACACCGTCCAATGAATTGTCGCTTATCTTTGAAAAGCCGAGCTCGCGGCAGACATATTCTCTGTCAAGAGGGTATGTTGTGCCGGCAAGCGCACCGCTGCCCAGAGGCATAACGGATGTGCGCGCCGCGCAGCCGCGCAGCCTGTCCGCATCGCGCAGAAGCATTTCAACATATGCCATGAAATGGTGCGCAAGTGTTATCGGCTGCGCCTTCTGCAAATGCGTGTAACCGGGCATGATGGTTTCTGTGTTTTCTTTCGCAAGAGTTATAAGCGATTTTATGAGCTTTATTGTCTCTTTTGAAATTTCGTGCAGA
Source organism: uncultured Eubacteriales bacterium (assembly GCA_900552775.1). Classification (GTDB taxonomy): domain Bacteria; phylum Bacillota; class Clostridia; order UMGS1883; family UMGS1540; genus CALCLY01. Next base: position 8,745 of record USAP01000045.1, read on the forward strand.
GCGGAAAGCATGTACATGCGCAGGTCAAGCGCCACCTGGTCGTTTCTGCTTCTGCCCGTGTGAAGTCTTTTGCCGGCTTCGCCTATCCTGTCCGTCAGGATTTTTTCAATATTCATGTGAATGTCTTCGGCGTCTATTAAAAACTCAACCTTGCCGGCTTCAATATCGGCAAGAATTTCGCGCAGCGTTTTTACAATAAGTTCGGAGTCCTCCGCCGGGATAATTCCCTGCTTGCCGAGCATTTTTGCATGCGCTATGCTGCCTTCAATGTCTTCCCTGTACATTCTTTTGTCAAAGCGGATGGACGAGTTGAAATCGTCCACCGCCTTGTCTGTGCTTTTTTGGAATCTTCCTCCCCAAAGCTTCATGTAATTTCTCCTTTTTTGTCGCTCACACTTGTTCGCTCTCAAACGCAAAGCAAGCATTGCGTTTGGTTGCATTCGGCGCTTCGCTTACGGAAACAACACATTGTTTCCTACCCTTATAGATGTATCAAAATCCACGTACACGCCGCGGCTTTTGATGATTTTAAGCCGCTCCTCAAAGTGAATAAGTCTGCGCTTACTTATTATCTTTAACTTTTTTAAGCATCTGGGCGCGAACCTTAAGCGGCAGTCCGAACAGATTTATAAATCCTGCAGCGTCCTTCTGGTCGTAAACTTCGTCTTCCGAGAATGTTGCGATATCTTCGTCATAAAGTGAATAGGGCGATGTTGTTCCGGCAGGCATGCAGTTGCCTTTGTAAAGTTTCATTTTAACTTTACCCGTAACGGTTTCCTGCGTGGAATCCACAAATGCACTCATAGCTTCGCGCAGCGGCGTAAACCAAAGTCCGTCATATACAAGATCTGCAAATTTGTTTGAAAGGTCGGCTTTGTAATGAAGCGTCTGCTTGTCGAGACATAGATATTCAAGCTCTTTGTGAGCCGCATACAAAAGTGTGCCGCCCGGTGTTTCGTAAACGCCGCGGCTCTTCATGCCCACAAGTCTGTTCTCCACGATATCTTCAATTCCGACGCCGTTTGCCGCAGCAAGCTCGTTTGCTTTCTTGAGAAGCTCTGCCGCACTGTCATACTTAACTCCGTCAATTGCAACCGGAATACCCTTTTCAAATTCAATTTCAACATATGTGGGTTTGTCGGGTGCCTGTTCGGGGGAAACCATGAGTTTCAGGAGCTTGTCGTACTGCGGCTCGTTTGCCGGGTCTTCAAGGTCCATGCCCTCATGGCTTAAGTGCCATATATTTCTGTCCATGGAATAGTTGTCTTCTTTTGTAACGGGTACGGGAATGCCGCGCTTTTCTGCGTATTCGATTTCTTCTTCACGCGATTTAATATCCCATATTCTCCAGGGAGCGATTATTTTCATCTGCGGTGCGAGAGCTTTTATTGTGAGCTCGAAACGAACCTGGTCGTTTCCTTTGCCCGTGCAGCCGTGGCATATTGCCGTGGCACCTTCCGCTTCGGCTATTTCAATAAGACGCTTTGCAATGCAGGGACGTGCGTGAGATGTGCCGAGCATGTATTTGCCTTCGTAAACCGCGCCGGCTTTCAGCGTCGGCCAGATGTAATTTCTTACGTAGTCCTCCTGAAGATTTTCTATATAAAGTTTTGAAGCGCCTGTCTTAAGAGCCTTTTCTTCGAGACCGTCCGTCTCTTTGCCCTGACCTACGTCACCGCATACGGCTATAACTTCGCAGTCATAATTTTCCTTAAGCCACGGAATGATTATTGACGTGTCAAGACCGCCCGAGTATGCAAGAACAACTTTTTCTTTTGCCATTTTAAAAACATCCTTTCGCCAAAAAATTTATTTGCTTTAATACTATTTTAATGCTATAATAGAAAAAAGTAAAGAGTTTTTTTGATATTTATGCATTTTTATGCAATATAAATAAAATAAGGAGTAAAGACATGAAAATTTTAGGCATAGACCCGGGTTACGCTATAGTAGGCTTCGGAATAGTCGAATATAAGGGCAATAAGTTCACTCCGATAGAGTATGGAGCAATCACAACGGACAACAAAATGCCGTTTCCCGAAAGGCTGAAATACATATATGACAGAACGACTGATATAATAAATATGCATAAACCTGAATTTTTATCTATAGAAGAACTGTTCTTCAACACGAATGTCAAAACCGCCATTGCCGTGGGGCATGCGCGCGGAGTGCTGCTTCTGGCGGCGCAGAACCTCGGAGTGCCGATATACGAATACACTCCGCTTCAGATAAAACAGGCAGTCACCGGCTACGGCAGAGCGGATAAAAACCAGGTTCAGCAGATGGTTAAAACGCTTTTGTCTCTTCAGAAGGTGCCCAAACCCGACGATACCGCCGATGCACTTGCCGTCGCGGTGTGCCATGCTCATTCGTATAACCCGAATACGTCAAATCTTTTCAGAGTGCAGTAAAAGAATTTTTGTTTTTGATGTATTATTTGATGTATTATAGGAAATAAAACC
>USAP01000046.1 GCA_900552775.1 uncultured Eubacteriales bacterium
CGGAGACGGGATAGGCGGATTCGTAGCCCAAGACCATGACAATGGGGGTAACGCCGGTGAGGAAGATGCCCAGGCAGCAGGCCATCAGGATTTGCAGGCCGACGGTATGGCCGGTGATGATGAGGACCAGACCGACCAGCGTGCCGATTTCGCAGACCAGGACGATGGGCTTTCTCTTTTTGCTCTTGGAGCGATCGGAGGCGATGGGCAGGACCAGGGTGGTGATAACGCCGGTGACGGTAAGGATGGTGCCGAGGGTGCCGATGAACAGGCTATCCATGCTGCCGCCTTTGAAGAATTGCAGGATGGGCTCCATGAGGGTGGTGAGGGTGAAATATACCCCCTGCAGCAGCCAGAAAACCAGCAGCGCGTAGATGAACTTTTTATTTTTGGCCAGCTGCTTCATGCCGTCGGCAAAGCTGACACGCTCGATTAGGTCCTCATCAGCGGGCGGCGTGGGCGGTTTTTCCCGGGCAAAGAGGATGAACCAGAGGATCATGGGGATGGACAGGAAGCCGAAGACCTTCAAAGCGCCGGGGATATCCAGGCCGAAGGTGGACATGAGCCACGGAACGCCGAACTGCGCCATGACCACGCCCAGGTAGGTGGAGATCATGCCCCAGCCATTGGCGATGCCGCGTTCCGCGGGCGGGAACCACAGGGCACTGATCATGCCGAAGGCATTGATGATGAAGGGCTGTGTGACGGCGATGCCGGTGGTGGTGATGACCAGCGCCGTGTAGGAGCTGCCGCCGATGAAGCCGCGCAGCAGGGTGAAGACCATCAATACGATGCCGGCGATAGAAACGGTTTTATACCAACCGATTTTTTCGAACACCCAGCTGGCGGGGATGGAAAAAACGATCATGCAGCCCATGATGATCATGGTGAGCGCGCTGATGGCCGCTTCGCCGCTGGCGGCATCCTGGAAGCCGTAAAAATGCCAGGCATCGGTGACGATGGAGCTGAAGAAGGCCCAGCCGTACTGCATGACCGCATTGACGCAGACAAAGGACAGCAGAACGACCCAGCGCCTTTTATAGAGCTTATATTCTTTTTTCTGTGTTGTAACAACAATAACCCTGTCCCCGGGCAAAATGTGCGCTTCGCCGTCGGGCAGAAGAATTTGCTCGCGTCTGTTTATGGCGCCTATTATCAAATTGCTTTTAAGCTTTATATCCTTCAGCGGAATACCGAGATTCGGCGCACCCTCAAACACTTTAAACTCCAAAGCTTCAAGCTTGTTATTGGTAAATCTGTAAAGAGTTTCTATATTGTTTCCGAGTGCGTTCTGCTTTGCGCGCACATACTGCAAAATGTTTTCAACCGTTATGTCATGCGGATAAATAACCGTATCAAGGTTAAGCTTTGCAATAAGGTCGTCAAAAATAATCCTGTCAATTTTCGTTACAACTTTAATATCGGACAGTTCTTTAGCGTAAAGCGAAAGAATTATATTCTCTTCGTCAAATCCCGTGAGAGCAATAAACGCGTCTGCCGTGTCTATTCCTTCTTCAAGCAAAAGCTTGCGGTTTGAAGCGTCTCCCTGAATTATCATGGCACCGGGAAGCAGCTCCACAAGCTCAAGACAGCGTTTTTCGTTAAGCTCTATGATTTTTACGTTTACTTTATTGTCAAGAAGCTGGCGCGCCAGATAATATGTCATCATTCCGCCGCCGGCTATAATAACCGATTTAACCTCCTGCGTCGCAAGATTTATGCGCTTGAAAAACTTTACCGCTTCGCGCGGCTTCAATATAACCGAAGCCTTGTCGCCGCCGCGGAGAACAAAATCACCCGACGGAATAAAAAACTCGTCTCCGCGCTCTATGCTGCAAAACAATACTCCCGTTTCGATTTTCGAGCGCACGTATACAAGGTCCTTTCCGTCAAGCACGGAGCCTGCCGGAATTTTAAAGGTGAGCATCTCCACTTTGCCTTTTGAAAAAGGGTTTATCTCAATAGCCGAAGGGAAGCGGAGTATTCTCGCAACTTCGCGAGCCGCCGCATATTCGGGGTTTATTATCATAGAGAGATTTACCTGTTCTTTTATAAAAGGAATCTCTGAAATATACATGGGATTTCTTACTCTCGCAATCGTTGAACAATTGCATTTTTTTCTTGCGAAAAGACAGCAAAGAAGGTTTTTCTCATCCGAGCCCGTCATGGCGATAAGCAAATCAGCCGTAGTAAGCTCTGCCTTTTGAAGCGTGGCATAGTTAAGTCCGTTCCCTATAACGCCCAAAATATCGTTTTCATCACATATTTCGTTAAGTCTGTCGGGGTTTGGGTCAACAACCGTAATATCATGCCCTTCGTCCGAAAGCGTCTTTGTAAGTCTGGCGCCCGCTTTGCCGCCGCCCACAATAATTATTCTCATTTAATCATCACTTTTCAGGTTATTTTGTTAAATCGTATTACTTAAATTCAACAAGCATATACATTGTAACAGTTTTTCAGTTTTTTGGCAATAGTTTTTAAAAAAAAGTTAAATTTTTGCAACTTCTTAACACGGTTTCGCACATATAAAAAAGCGCGGCAGCCGCGCTTTTTATAAAACCTTTTATATCTTATATCTGTCCTATTTTTCTGAATTTATTGTATCTGTCTTCACATCTTCTGTAATCGTCAAGCTGGGAAAGCTTTTCGATTTCTTCGTTTAAAGCTTCTTTAAGCTCCTCGCAGATTTCCTCAAAGCTTCTGTTGCCTTCCGGTATGATCTTATCGGCAACGGAAAAGTTCAAAAGATCCTGTGCCGTGAGTTTCAAAGCCTCTGCCGCCTCGGGTGCCTTTGCGGAATCTTTCCACAAAATGCTTGCGCAGCCCTCCGGAGATATTACGGAATATACCGCGTTTTCAAGCATGAAAACCGAATCCGCAACGGAAAGCGCAAGAGCGCCGCCGCTGCCGCCCTCTCCGGCTATAACGGAAACAATAGGCGTTTTAAGCGTCATCATTTCCATAAGATTTTCCGCAATGGCAAGTCCCTGTCCGCGTTCTTCGGCTCCGATTCCGCAATAAGCGCCCGGACTGCTCACAATGCATATTACGGGACGTGAAAATTTTTCCGCCTGCTGCATAAGGCGCAGCGCCTTGCGGTAACCTTCCGGACTCGGACAGCCGAAATTTCTTTTCATACGTTCTTCTATTGTTTTGCCGCGTTCCATAGCAATCACCGTAACGGGTTTGCCGCACAGCCTTCCTATACCGCCTATAATGGCTCCGTCATCGGCAAAGCGCCTGTCTCCGTGAAGCTCCGTAAAATCCGTTATCATTTCATCTATAAAATATGCGCCCGTAGGTCTTTTGCCGTCTCTGGCGCGGGAAACTCTTTCATATGCGTCCATTTTCGTTCTCCCTTCAGTTTATATGAAGCTTCAAAAGGCTTTCAAGTTTATTTTTCAGTTCTTCGCGCGGCACAATTGCATCCGCAAAGCCGTGGTCGAGCAAAAATTCCGCACGCTGAAATCCCTGCGGCAGTTTCTGACCCGTGGTCTGCTCGATAACTCTGGCGCCCGCAAAGCCTACGAGAGCATGCGGCTCTGCCAGGATAATATCGCCTTCCATGGCAAAGCTTGCCGTAACGCCGCCCGTTGTAGGGTCGGTAAGCACGGTTATGTATAAAAGTCCGGCATCTTTATGCCTTTTAACCGCTCCGCTAACCTTTGCCATCTGCATGAGAGAGAAAATTCCCTCCTGCATTCTCGCGCCGCCCGACGTTGTGAAGCCTATAAGCGGCAGTTTTTCTTTAAGCGCAAGCTCAAAAGCACGGGTTATTTTTTCGCCTACAACGCGACCCATGCTTCCCATCATAAACTCGGAGTTCATGACGAACAAAACATATTTAACTCCGCCCGTTTCCGCAATTCCGTATGACACGGCATCGTTTGCGCCGCTTGCTTCCTGCGCCGCTTTGAGTTTATCTTCATAATTCGGAAAATTCAGCACATTGTCGCTTTTAAGTTCCGAATCAATCTCTTCGAATTTGTCGCAGATGAGGGCAACCCTCTCGGACGGGTTCATTCTCAGATACGCTCCGCATTCGGGACATATAAGTTCCCTGTTTTCGGCAGCGTTTACCTCACATCCGCACTTTTTGCATTTTTTTAACCTTACTTTTTCTTTTCTTTTAAAAAGCTTTTCAAACATGGCTTATGCCTCCTTGTTCTCCACAATTGCAAAGGAAAATTCGGCCGTAACGGCAACTTTTCCGTTTACATATCCGGTTCCCTCAGCAAAATAAAACGGCGCATGCTCGCGCGTTATGCGGCACTCGGTTTCGAATAAATCACCGGGCTTTACGGGGGACTTGAATTTTACTTTGTTGAGACCCGTAAAATACGGAAGTGAATCCTTACCCATTTTATCTGCCATTAAAACGGCAATAGACTGCCCGAGTATCTCGCACAGTATAACCCCGGGAACCACCGGCGCACCGGGGAAATGTCCGTCAAGGAACCACTCGTCGCCCCTGATTTTCTTTTTTCCGTGCGCCGCATCGCCTTCAACGGACGCTTCGTCAATCAAAAGCATGCTGTTTCTGTGCGGAAGGATATTCATTATTTCTTCCCTGTTCATCACTCGCCCCTCCCGAAAGCCAGGCAGGCATTGTGCCCGCCAAATCCGAGAGACACGGAAAGTACGGTTGAAATATTTGTTTTCAAGGCCTTGTTTGGCGTATAATCAAGGTCACATTCTTCGTCCGGAACTTTATATCCTATTGTGGGCGGCACCGTGTTTTCCGAAAGCGCCAGAATTGCCGCAATGGCTTCTGCCGCGCCTGCCGCTCCGAGCATATGTCCCGTCATGGATTTTGTGGAGCTTATATGCACTTTATATGCATCCTCTCCAAAAGCTTTTTTTATTGCCGTTGTCTCTGTTTTATCGTTTAAAGGAGTGCTTGTGCCGTGTGCATTTATATACACTTCTTCCGCCGCAATGTCTTTTATGCCGCAAAGCGACTGTTTTATTGCATTTGCCGCACTGTCGCCGCCCGGAGCCGGAGCCGTTACATGGTATGCATCGCATGTGCTTCCGTAACCCAAAACCTCGGCATATATATGCGCTCCTCTTTCTTTTGCATGTTCATAATCTTCAAGTATAAGTGCGCCTGCACCCTCGCCCATTACAAAGCCGCAGCGCTCCTTGTCAAACGGAATAGAAGCTCTGTCTTTGTCCGTTCCCTCGCAAAGAGCCATGCAGTTTATAAATCCTGCCACTCCGAGCGGATTTATCGAAGCTTCCGCACCGCCTGCTATAATCGCGTCCGCATAGCCGCCTTTTATTGCTCTGAACGCTTCGCCTATGCAGCTTGAACCTGTGGCACATGCCGTAACTATTGAAAGGCACGGCCCCTTGGCGCCGAATTTTATGGCTATATTGCCCGCAGCAATATTTGCAATCATTTTCGGAATAAACATCGGCGAAACACGCTGCGGTCCTCTTTCGAGAAGTTTTGAATGTTCCGTAATCATAGTTTCAAAACCGCCTATTCCGGAACCGAAATACACGCCGAAGCGTTCGGGTGAAACCGATTCGGCAATTTTGCTGTCGGACACTGCCTGCATTGCCGACGCAATCGCATACTGAGTGTATTTATCAAGCTTGCGCGCCTCGTTTTTATCCATATAAGCGGATACGTCAAAATCTTTTACCTCGGCAGCAAGGCATGCTCTGAATCCTTCCGTATCGAATTTGGTTATTTTATCTATTCCGTTTTTGCCCGAAAAAATTCCGTCTCTGAAATCATTTACGCTGTTTCCGACGGGCGAAATAACACCCATGCCGGTTATAACCACTCTTTTATTCATAACTTCTCCTTTCGCACGGCACTTACATTGCAAGTCCGCCGTCTATTCGTATTACCTCGCCCGTTATATAGTCGGACACACTGTCCGCCAGGAAAGCCGCCAATGCCGCCACTTCTTCCGGTGTTCCCATTCTGCGCGACGGAATCGACTCTGTAATTTTCTCATTATCCCAAAAGCTTTCCGTCATGTCGGTCTTTATAAATCCCGGCGCTATGGCATTGCAGCATATATTCCTTGATGCAAGCTCTTTTGCCGTACTTTTTGTAAGTCCGATTATTCCGGCTTTTGCGGCGGCATAATTTGCCTGACCGGCATTTCCCATAATTCCGGCAACCGAGCTTATATTTATTATTTTTCCGTATTTGCGTTTCACAAAATTGCGGCATGCGTGGCGCGTCATATTGAAAGCGCCTTTAAGGTTTGCGGAAATCACATCGTCAAAATCCGCTTCGCTCATGCTCATCAAAAGTCCGTCTCTTGTAATTCCGGCATTATTTACGAGTATATCTATACCGCCGAAATCTTTAATGACAGCAGCCACGGTTTCTCCGCATTCGGAAAAATCCGCAACATTGCATTTATATATTTTTACCGAACCTTCCTCACTTTCAGCATATGCCAAAAGTTCCTTAGCCTTCTGCTCGCTTCCGAAATATATTGCGGCAACATTTGCACCCTGGGAAATAAACTTTTCCGCAATCGCGCGGCCGATTCCGCGCGAAGCTCCGGTTATCAAAGCCGTTTTGCCTTTAAGCATGCTCTTTCACCGCCTTTGCAGCCGCACATACGGATTCATAATCCTCCGCCTGATATACATTTGCCTCGGGCAATATCTTTTTTATAAGACCGCAAAGCGTTTTTCCCACGCCCGCCTCTATAAAATCCGTATATCCTTCGGCGCCCATTTCATTTATCGTGTCGCACCAGCGAACGGGATTGTTCATCTGCATTTTAAGCGTATCAACGGTTTCTCCGAAATAAGGTGATGCGGTGTAATTTGCATAAACCGGAATCTCCGGTGTACTAAACTCAATGTTTGAAAGATATGCCGCAAACTTTCCTGCCGCACCGTTCATATACGGAGAGTGAAATGCCGCGCCGACCGCCAGGTCAATCACCCTTGCCGAGTTTTCTTTCGCCTTCTCTTTAAAAAGTGCCAGCGCTTCTTTTGAACCGGCAACAACCGTCTGAGCCGGTGAATTATAGTTTACCGGATAAATGCTTTCGCCTTTTTCGCGAAGCTCGGCACATATGCCTTCCACGGTTTTGCTGTCGGTTTTAAGAACGGCAGCCATGGCGGTGTCATTCTCCTCTGCGGCAGCCTGCATAAACTCCGCGCGTTTTATTATTATCTCAAAGCCTTTTTCGGGTGTGTACGCGCCGGCATATGCCAAAGCCGCAAGCTCACCGAGAGAAAAGCCGGCAACCGCATCTGCTTCTATGCCGTTTTCTCTGAGTGCCAGCGCCGCGCATATATCCGCAAGATACAGACACGGCTGCGTGTTTTTTGTAAGCTTAAGTTCCTCTTCGCTTCCGCGAAACGACTGCTCAAGCGTTCCGGGGCGAAGTGTTTCCGCGTAATCGTAAAGGCTCTTCGCGCTCTCTGAATTTTCATAAAGCGATTTGCCCATACCGGGATACTGTGCGCCCTGACCCGAAAATACTATTGCTGTTTTACCCATTTTGAAGCCCCTTTCAGAATATTCTCCGCTTCGGTGCATATTTCTTCTATTATCTCTTTTGCCGGCTGCTCGCGGTTTACAAGACCTGCAATCTGACCTGCAAGGAAACATCCGTTTTTCTCATCACCTTCCACGGCTGCAAGTCTCAGCGCACCGACTGCCATCTGCTCAAGATCGTCATCTGAAATATCCGTATATTCAGCCTTTGCATACGCACGTGAGAACGGAGTTTTTATGCTTCTTACAGGGTGTCCGAGCCTTCTTCCCGTCACAATTGTAGAAATATCGCCGGCGTGCAAAATTTTGTTTTTATAGTTTTGATGAACGCCGCATTCCTCGGCAACCAGGAAGCGCGTTCCTATCTGAACGCCTTGTGCGCCGAGCATGAATGCTGCCGCCATTGTGCGTCCGTCAGCAATTCCTCCTGCCGCAATAACGGGGATATTTACAGCATCACACACCTGGGGAACCAATGCCATTGTGGTAGCATCGCCCACATGGCCGCCGGACTCGCCGCCCTCGGCTATAACCGCCGAAGCGCCGAGACGCTCAACAAGCTTTGCCAATGCAGTTGAAGCTACAACCGGGATAACGTGTATGCCGGCATTGTTCCACAGCTCCATATATTTTGACGGATTTCCGGCGCCCGTTGTAACAACGCTCACCTTTTCCTCAGCCAAAAGAGCCGCCACCTCATCGGTATAAGGGCTCATGAGCATAACATTTACGCCGAAAGGCTTATCCGTCAGCTCTTTTGCGTCTTTAATCTGCTTTCTGAGGTACTCGGCGTCTCTGCTCATTGCCGAAATAATTCCGAGTCCGCCGCCTTCTGATACCGCAGCCGCAAGACGTGCGTCCGCAATATGCGCCATGCCGCCCTGAAAAACAGGATACTCAATATTCAGCATATCGCATATAACCGAGTTTATCATAATTGCATTACTCCTTTTCGCTGTCTATGAACTCAACAAGCGAGCCAACCGTTTTACCTGCGGAAGCCGCGGGGATCTCTATTCCGAACTCGTCTTCAAGTTCCATGAGTATCTCAACCGTTTCGAGAGAGTCTATACCGAGCTCTTCAAAGCTTGTAGCCTCCGTAACCGCCGACATGTCCTCGTCCAAGTGATCTGCCAATACCTCTTTAATTTTGTCAATAGTCATTTTAAAATTCCTCCCAAATAATATTTTTTACCATTTTATAATGCAGGACGCGCTCGAAAGTCCGCCGCCGAACGCCGTGAGAATAAGTTTATCTCCGTTTTTCAGCGTATTTTTACGGTTAAGTTCGTCCAGTGCAATCGCTATGCTTGCCGCCGATGTGTTGCCGCAGGATTCTATATTTACAAAGAATTTTTCCTGCGGAATTTTAAGTCTTTTTGCGGCGTAATCTAAAATTCTGACATTCGCCTGATGCGGAACAATGTATTTGAGTTCATCAGCCGACGTTTTTGTTGATTCCAAAAGATACTTAATGTCGCTTACCATGGTGTTTACGGCAAATTTAAAAGTTTCCTGACCTTCCATGAATATGTGACCCGTTTCCGTTTCCTTCTCATAATACGGAGAAGAATCTGCGCCCGACGGAATTTTTATAACGTCGTCTCCGCCCGATGTAAAAAGTTTTGAGCAAAGATACGAATCGCCTTCCGAAAGTACCGCCGCCCCGGCTCCGTCACCGAAAATTACACATGTGGCACGGTCTTTCCAGTCAACAATTTTGCTTATGCGTTCAGAACCTATTACAAGCGCTTTTTTGGCTTTGCCTCTCGCAAAAAAGCCTGCCGCCGTATCAAGTGCGAACACAAATCCGCTGCATGCGGAATTTATGTCAAACGCCGGGCATTCGGTACCCAGAAACTTTCCGACAAGACCTGCCGTTGTGGGGCAGATTGTGTCCCCCGTCATGGATGCGGCAATAATAAGATCAATTTCTTCGGGTTTTGTACCGCTCATTTGAAGCGCCGATAAAGCCGCTTTATACCCCATCTCGGCGGTTGATTCCTTTTTTGAAATATGCCGCTCCTTTATTCCGATTCTTTGCATTATCCATTCGTCCGACGTATCAACCATATTGGACAAGTCATCGTTTGTAACGACAAAATCCGGAAGATAGCTTCCCGTTCCGATAATCTTAAAGCTCATATTGAACGTCCGTCCTTTCCAAAACTTGTTGTTTTGTCAACAAGTGGGTAATTTTTTTGTCAAATCAACACACAACCTCAAGTTGTTGATTTGACAACAAGTTTTAAGTGAAAAATTTTTTAATGAAGCAATACGCTCCATTAAAAAATCATTTTATTTCTTCTACACATTTTGCAACATTTGCCGCCGTTTTGCGGAGTGTTTTATATGTTACCGCACGGCTGTTTTCATCAATATTCGTAAGACTTATCCTGTCTACAAGCTTACACATCTCACGTATAACCGGAACCATCATTTCCTGTGCTTCCTCGGTAACAACCGCTCGCGTATTGTATTTACGCTTGCCGTTAAAATCGGGGTATTCTATAAATCCGTTTTTAAAAAGAAGCGAATATGCCCGCGAAACAGACGCCTTGTCTATCCCTGTAATCTCGGAAAGCTCCGACACCGTGAGCCCATTTCTGTAAAGCATAAGATATGTAAGGTATATGCCGTGGTTTGCCTTGAGACCGCAGCGGCTCATCACATCACTTTTCAGCCTGTATATATCTTTATGAATAAGTGTAATATTATTCGTGAAAATTTCAAATCTTTTAATAAGCTTCAGCTGATTGAATGTAAGTCTGCTTCTTGCGTTTTTTTCTTCGCTCAAATTAATCTCCATTCCGCCCGAAGACGAATTGCCCTGCGAATCCGCACCTCAAAACATAAAAAATTTATATTCCCATATTTTACAACAACATTATAACACGCTGTTGTTGTTTTGTCAACAACTTTTACAAATTTATTCTGAAAATATTTTTTGCCTTTATTCCCTCGCCCGTTTCAATCACAACGGCATTAAACTGCCTTTCTCCCTCGGCAGACTGAAATTTGCTCGGAACGGCCGAGCGGAATCTGCTTATAGCAAGTTTAATTTCTGCGCCGAGTACGGAGTGTTTTGCCGAGCACATACCAACATCCGTTATGTACGCCGTGCCGTTCGGAAGAATCATTTCATCCGCCGTCTGAACATGAGTGTGCGTGCCTAAAACCGCAGTAACTCTGCCGTCAAGATAATATCCGAGAGCTCTTTTTTCACTTGTTGCCTCGGCGTGAATGTCCACAACAATATGGTTTACCTTCCCTTCCAGCTTTGAGAGAGCATCGTCCGCCGCGTCAAATGCGGAGGACACCGGCAACTCCGAATACAGTCTTCCCAAAAGATTTACCACGGCAACTTTTTCTCCGTTTTTCAGCGTGCATATCATATATCCGTGCCCGGGATCGTTTTTCGGCAGATTATAAGGTCTTATTATATCAAATTCATTTTCATCAAAAAGCTTTATAATATCGCGTTTTGAAAAAACATGATTGCCGGTTGTGAACGCGTCGCAATGCCGCGTTGCCGCCGCAACCGCCGAAATCGCGACGCGACATGCGTAAACGACGTGAGCAACAACGTCGTCGTCGC
>USAP01000047.1 GCA_900552775.1 uncultured Eubacteriales bacterium
TTTTTTTTTTTTTTTAATGATACGGCGACCACCGAGATCTACACTCTTTCCCTACACGACGCTCTTCCGATCTGGGTCTCATCCTGCTGACGGACAGCGACGGCGCGGGCTTCGTCATCCGCAACCACATCAAAAGCGCCATTCCCGGAAAATACCTGAAGCACGCCTACATCCCGGACATTCCCGGCAAGGAACGGCGGAAATCCGCCCCCGGCCGGGAGGGTAAGCTGGGGGTGGAGGGCATGACCCCGGAGGTCATTCTCGCCGCTCTGCGAAATGCGGGAGCCACCATAGAGGGGGGGAAAACGACTTCCTCCGGGGGCATCACGAAGCAGGATCTCATGGCGCTGGGGCTTTCCGGCGGAAGTAACGCCGGAGAGAAGCGGAAAGCGCTTCTGAAAAAGCTGAACCTGCCGGAACACATGAGCGCCAACGCCATGTTACAGGCGCTGAATTTGTTATACACGCGGGAAGAGCTGGAGCAAATGCTGAATGAATCCGGAATCGAACGCGATTAAATGGAGAGAATATGGTTGATATACAAGTCAGGAATCTGACAAAATTCTTTGTAATTGGAGAAAATCTGCTGGACAACCTGAGCTTTGAAATTCAGGAAGGGGAGCGGGTGGCGATCCTTGGCCGAAACGGCTGCGGAAAAACCACACTTTTTAACGCTTATACGGGAGCAAGGCTGAAAGTTGCAAACTGGCCGGGCGTAACGGTTGAAAAAAAAGAAGGCTTTATGCGCTTTCACGACTGTTCGTATAAACTCTGCGACCTTCCGGGCATTTACTCTCTCACGTGTTACACAATGGAGGAATCAGTATCGCGCAACTATATTCTGAGCGATGATGTGGACATAATCGTAGATGTTGTGGATGCCTCCTCCCTTGAAAGAAATCTCTTTCTTGCCGTAAGCCTCATAGAACTCGGCAAACCGGTTGTAATAGCTCTTAATATGATGGACATTGTTGAAGAACGCGGCATGGAGATAGACTTGCACCGTCTGCCCGAAATGCTCGGCGTACCGGTAATCGCCGTAAGTGCAAGAAAACGCACGGGGTTAAATACTCTCATGCATGCTGTGGCGCATCATGTCACGGAAAAGTTTGACAAACCTCTCCACCACCATGAACCCGGATCGCACCGGCATGAACATCATTCGGAGTATGCCATGGTTTATTCGGATGAAATAGAAGACAAAATAGATGCCGTATCGGCTCTTTTGGAAGCAAAATACCCAAACCTCACAAATTACCGCTGGTACGCTCTGAAAACACTTGAAGGCGATGCGGATATTTTAAAAAACTACCCTGTTGACTCCAAGGGTATTTTAACTCATGACTATGAAGATGAAATAACAAACCAAAAATACGAATTCATCGAAGAAGTTATTGCCGAGGTACTGGTAAACCGCGAAGAGAAAGCGCGGAAGACCGACAGAGCCGATGCCATATTGACTCACCCTGTTTTCGGCATGCCTGTTTTTTTGGCAATAATGGCGCTTGTATTTTTTCTGACGTTCACCGTAGGCGATTTTATAAAAGGATATTTTGAAACATGGCTTGATATGCTCACAACGGCAATGCCGAAATGGCTTATGTCCATAGGCGCCGGAGAAATGCTTACATCGCTGCTGAACGACGGTATCTTGGCGGGTGTCGGCGGAATTTTGACTTTTCTGCCGAATATTTTCATACTCTTCCTTGCGCTTGCTTTTCTTGAAGACAGCGGCTATATGTCGAGAGTTGCATATGTTATGGATTCTCTCATGGGAAAACTCGGTCTTTCGGGAAGAGCGTTTATTCCGCTCATTTTGGGATTCGGATGCAGCGTTCCCGCGGTTATGGCATCCCGCGCGCTGGAAGACCGGCGCGACAGGCTAAAAACCATTCTTATAACGCCCTTCATGTCTTGCAGCGCAAGACTTCCTATTTATGTATTATTTTCCGAGATGTTTTTCGGCAAACATGCAATGCTCGCGGCATACTCTATGTACATAATAGGCGCAGTCATTGCTATTTTGGTGGCACTCATCATCAGCCGCACGGAAAAAACAAAAGGTGTTTCACATACGCTCCTTATTGAACTTCCCGAATATAAAACACCTAATTTACGCACTGTGTTCATATATGTTTGGGAAAAAATATCGGATTACCTTACCAAAGCCGGAACCACAATTTTATACGCTTCCGTTATTCTCTGGTTCCTGCTTAATTTCGGTCCGTCCGGCATGACAAATAACATGAGCGACAGCTTTGCCGCGGCAGCGGGAAAATTTATAGCACCGGCGCTTGCTCCCGCCGGTCTCGGCTACTGGCAGATTGCCGTGGCTCTCATTGCGGGTATAGCCGCAAAAGAAGTTGTGGTTTCGAGCATGAGTGTCCTTTTCGGCATTTCAAATATAACATCGGCAGCCGGCATGGCAGAGCTTCACGGAGTTTTGGGCTCAATGGGCTTTACTGCCGTAAATGCATATTCCTTTATGCTTTTTGCGCTTTTATATGTTCCTTGTATAGCAACGATAGCTACAATAAAAAAAGAAGCCGGCAGAAAATATGCTTTTCTAAACGCACTGCTTCAGGTATGCACGGCATTGATTGTCTCAACCCTCTTTTATTTTGTTGCAACATATGTTTTTTGATTGTCAAATCAAAAAACATATGTTTGACAATTGCAGAATCAGATAAAATTTCAAAAATATATTGCATCGCACATCAATGTACGGTATATAATGAATTTATGAAAAATAATTTAAAGGAGAATACGGTTATGAAAAAATTCTTTGCCGTATTGCTTGCGTTTGCCTGCATTATCATGCCGGGCACTGCCAAGCAGTTCGGAAAAGTTTCTGCAAACGGGTTTATAATGGAATCCGATGCACAAACGGCAATGGAAAAAAATCAAGCGGCAATTTTAGACGCCCTGGAAAACACAACTTTTACAAACGATTTAACGCGTGACGAATTTCAATCGTTTCTTATGGAAAAATGCATATATTCGGCGGACAAAAAGTACGGTGCTTCGTTTGAGATGCAGGACTACAGATTTGTTCCCGCAACACAGAATAAATCCGGCTATATAAAAGCCGTTATTATTTTGTCGCAAAATGACGGTGAAACAGGTTTTGAAGTCAAAGCTGTCATTCCCTCTCTTTCGGGAAATAACAATTGACGAAGAGCAGATTTCTCAGGAAGAAAAAGATACTGAAGATTCACGCGTTCCCACAGCGGAAGAAAAAGATACTGAAGATTCACGCGTTCCCACAGCGGAAGAAAAAGCAAAGCTCCGCGCAGCGCAGGATGCCATAAGCAAAGCAATATGGGATTTTCCGGTTTCAAACAATACAACAAAAGCCGATATGTTAAAAATGGCCCGGTCCGCAATCCCAGATAAAGACGCGGTTACAGTGTCGCTTGAGGATTACGATTTTTCCTTAACCCCGTCAACAACCTCCGTAAACGGAACCGTAGTCGCAACGTACACGCTGACGTGCGGCGCGGCATCGGTGCGGCACTCCGCCGCAAAAACAATTGAGCCGTATGAAACGGCCGAATCATCTGCCCTTGAAAATGACAGACATGCAATAAGCCGTGCCTTAAAGTCGATGAATTATTCAAATAAGGTAACAAAAGACACGATTCTTGCAACGGCGGGATCGGTAATACGAAACGGCTCAACCGTTAAATGGAAGAACGGTTTCAGTAAAAAAGAAGCAACTTTTAAAGAAGCCGGAAGCATTTTCGGTTATCTTGAAATTTCAAACGGCAGTGAAACACGCGAAATGCTTATTCAGGAAGCTATTCCCATGCTTGTCAGAAAGCTTCCCTCAAATCAAATATCGGTTAACAAAACCGAGTGGGATATTATGCGCATGGTAAACGTTGAACGTTACAATGCGGGCGCACCTCTTCTTTCCATGATCGGCGCACTGCAGGACCCTTGTGACGTGCGCGAAACGGAGCTTGTAGAGAGCTTTTCACATACCAGACCAAACGGTGAAACATGCTTTACCGCAATAACAAACTTCAGCTACACAACAGCCGGAGAAAACATATACCAAAGTCACTGTCCGAACCGGGCTACACCTATATACACGGAAATTGATTCGGAAAGAGCAATGGAAGCCTGGATGAACAGTCCCGGTCACCGTGCCAATATTTTAAAGCCGGCTTACACATACGCCGGTATAGGAGCTCATGACGGTATGGGAACGGCCACGGCCGTTCAGCTTTTCGGTGCAGATCAATCTTATGTTACCAAAGCCGAAAGCAGTTCAGGCTCTCTGAATTTTGAAGACGAAGAGGCAATGCAGAAAGAATACCTGATACTCACACTGTCGACAGGCACGGTCGCTTATATGCCTTTAGATGTTTCCTATATGCAGAAAAACGGTAACGAATACACCATAACACCTGCAAACGGCAAAGCGATTACGCTCACAGTAAACGGCGGCGCGCCGGGCACGGCTTCTGTCTTTTCCGATGTTTCACCCAAAGCTTATTACGCCGAAGCCGTAAACTGGGCTGTAGGAAAAAGTATAACGGCAGGCACGTCATCAACCATGTTCTCACCAGACAACACTTGTACACGTGCTCAGATTATAACCTTTTTGTGGCGCGCGGTAGGTTCTCCGAAGAGCAGCGCCACAAATCCGTTTACGGATGTATCTCAAAACGATTATTACTATTACGCCGCTGTTTGGGCAAATGAAAAAGGAATGGTTTCAGGCAGCAAATTTGAAGGTGACACACCGTGTACGCGTTCCTCCACAGTAACCTATCTCTGGAAAAATGCCGGCTCACCTTCTTTTGCAGCCGCCAACACCTTTTCCGATGTCTCCTCTTCTTCCGAATATGCACAGGCTGTTTCCTGGGCTGTTGAAAATTCGGTTACAAGCGGCACTTCAGAAACAACGTTTTCGCCCGATGCAATTTGCAGCCGCGCTCAGATTGTAACATTTCTGAAAAGGGCCATAGGCTGATGAAATTTCGCTTTATGCGAATTTTATATGCATATTTTATTTGTGTAAAATATGCGTCACCTCTTACCTTTCTCCGCAGATAAGAGTTATATAATTTTTGTCGGTGCGGAGCGACAGAACGGAGATTTACATGTTTAAAAAATTTTTATGCACAGTCCTTGCGCTGTGCGCCGTAATCACATTCACAGCAAGCTCTGTTTTTGCAAAAAATGAGCAGGGCGAAATAAAAGCCGCAATGAAGGCAATTAAAGACTCTAACACCGCAATTGCCAAAGGTGTTTATCATGACATGACGGCAGACGAATTTCTGAAAATGGTTTCAAAGTTCCTTCCGGAAGGCAGCAGCGTTACACTTTCGTTTTCAAAAGAAACGGACTACCGCCTTTTCAATGCTTCAAGCGAAAAAGACGGCACGCTTATTGTCAATATTCTTTTCACATGCGATCCGTACACGCAGCCTGAAATGTTCGACTTTAAACTCCCGCGTATTACGGGCGACGCGGCAATTTCAAATGCCGACAACGAAAAAATTGATGCAGACAAGCTTGCTGTTGCAGCACAGACTCAGAAAATAATAATTTCAAACGACTCCACAAAGGAAAGCATCCTTGCAGACCTTCAGCCCGCAATTAAAAACGGTTCAACAATTACATGGGAAAATGATTTTAAAAAACAAGACGCCACGGAGCATGCCAGAGGAATAATAAAAGGTACGCTTCGCTTTACCCTCAACAGCTCGTCATCTAAACTTGAGTTCAAGAAATTAATTCCTTATGCATTTTCCAATGCCAGCGATGTCAAAAATAACGACACTGCTCCGACAGAAATTACATCATCTTCCTTTGAGGATGTTCCCTCTGACGCTTATTATGCCAATGCAGTGAAATGGGCTGTCGGAAAAAAGATAACGGCAGGTACATCAAACACAACATTTTCACCGGATGACACCTGCACACGCGCACAGATTCTTACATTCCTCTGGCGCGCCGTAGGTTCACCCGAACCCAATATCAAAAATCCGTTTTCGGATGTAAAAGAAAGCGATTATTTCTATAAAGCCGCTTTGTGGGCAAGCGAAAACGGCATGGTTTTGGGCAGCGTATTCGCAGGCAGCACACCTTGCACGCGTTCCGCAACGGTTACATATCTCTGGCAAAATGCAGAAGCGCCGGATCCCGAAGATTATGCCGAGTTTTCCGATGTATCGGCAGATTCCGAATATGCGGACGCTGTAGCATGGGCTGTTGAAAACTCTGTTACAAGCGGAACATCCGACACAACATTCTCACCCGATGCAATTTGCAGCCGCGGTCAGATTGTTACTTTCTTAAAAAGAGCATTGGATTAAATATCAATTACAAAAAGCGCCCTCTTGGGCGCTTTTTGTAATTGCTGTCATATTATCATCCCACAGCATGGCTTTAACTTTTTTTGTATTTTGGGGCATCTCCACACTTTCGCGTGCCGCAAAGTCACCGCATATAACATATGTGAAAACTTTTATATCCGTAATTTTGTCTTCATCATATCCGCAAACATAAAGCTTAAGTTTATTTCCCTCAAAACTTCCGTGCGGCACAGACAACGCAATTTCCGCAGTTCCACCAGCGTATTTTGCACCAAGAGTGATACCCGTATCTTTCTTTAAAAGATTTTCGACTTTGAAATTTTTGTATGATATTTGGGCGCCTGATGCCTCCGAAACGTACTGCAGCTTAGAGCAGATAAACGAATCTGCCGCATCTGTATGACGGCTCATCAATACAGGCTTGCCGTTTACGTAAACACTGCATGTCTTACTTTCCGTATTTATAACCAAAACAGTATGATACCATTTATCCGTTTCGTACGCTTCTCCGTTGCACAGTTTTCCGTTTTCAAAAATTCTAACGTTATGCATAAACCAATTCTTTTGCCCGTTCATACATTCAAACACAAAATAGCCGAGCGGAGAAGAAAATTTCACATCGCACTCTACTCTCACCATCCCCTCTTTAACGGAATTATTCACATTGTCGGTTCTGTATCCTGTCAAAACAGCGGAATTATTTCCGGGAGATGTGACGGTATATGCACCGTCTTCGTTTTTGCCGCTCCCTGTTTTGTAAAAATACCAGCCGCCCACAGATATCTGTTTTCCGTCATATGAGCTTAAATCATTTTCATACAGCGTTTTTCGCCCGAAAGAGTAAACCGTAAAATATGCACGGTCTTTCTCAATGCCACGTTCGGTGACAGTTTCAATCTCCGCAATGTGTACGCCCGGAGAAAGTTCGGATATGTCTATTCCGCTTATTTGTGTTTTTACCCCTTTTTGAAACACAGTAAATTTCTTTTCAATTCCGTCTGTATATAAGCGTACAGATTCTGTATCCTGCGGAATCTGAATTTCCGCTCCCAAAAAACCTTCACAATCTGTCTGCGCATCTTTAATCACCGTCCTGATAAAGTTTTCGCCCGAAGGAAGCTGCCAATTGTCAATTTTACAAAAGCTGAGCGGTTCGGGCTCGTAAAACCCGTTAAGCGGTATCAGTTTTACGGCTATATCCACATTACCTTCTGCGCCGTTTATATGAACTGCCAGTTTTCGAACACCCGTATTTTCAGCCTGTCCTTCAACTTTCGGCGATGACGGAAGCGGCTCTGCCGCCATGCTGCAAAGCTCAAAATCCGAAGCGCTGCAATACACCTCTGCACGCAGCTTTTTGCCTTCACATGACAGAATTGCCGTATTTTTATCTGTTATTTCTATGCTTGCCGAGGTATGCATGAACCAATATATTTCAGACGATTTTTTCAGTGTTATTTCGTCTTGAACGGTCAGCGTGTTTCTTCCGTCCCCAAAATAGTATCCGCGTTTATATGCCGTAACATCGCGTGAATAAGCGTCCTTCAAATCAAGCACCGCATAAGCCGCCTTCGGCGCGCTTTGAAAATCAGTCAGTTCTGCTAAAGCGCCGAGTGCCTGGCCGTAATATGAGTCCGCATCCTGTTTCGGATTTATAACAACGCAGTTTTCACCCTCCGGTCTTTTTCTGTAAATTCTGTATCCTTCAACGGCGAAATAATACGGAAGGCTGTAGCTGTCTCCGCCCAGATCTTCAGCCCAAACAACACCGTCGGATTCAAATACAAATTCGCCCAAATCAAGCATGTCGTGCGCAAGCTTTGTTCTGCCCCCATGAAAACCCGCAAAAACCGGTTGGCGCGCATAAAAACTGTTGCGCATAGATCCTCCTCCGGCATGAAGAAAATATTTATCAAGCGGCGCATCCGACACATCGGGTTTGCCGAATTTTTCGCACGACATTGTATAATAGTATTTCCCAAGCGCCGATATACCGGCATTTCTTACCGAATCTTTTTTATAATGTATTTCCGCCTCAGCCGTCGCACCGTATCTGTAAGCAAACCAATAAGGCAAATATGTTTCTGAGGCTTGTGCGCTGCAATCGTGAAAATTAAAATTATATTTTGATGACTGCATGTAATTTATAAAGCTTCCGGCATTTGAAAAACCTATGGCAGAGCCCAAGCCGTAATCTGTACCGCAGCAATTAAAAAGCGCCTCTATGCCGCCCGTAAGATTCCCGAGCATATATTCCGAATAACTCACTCCCTCAAAATATCCGCCGTCCGGTGCATAAAGAGATACGGCAATCTCATTTGATTTTATTATATTTTCAAGAAGATATGCGGCTTTGCCGCAAACTTCGCTTTCATCTGCCATCGCCAATAAAAGAGCCATCACTCCGCCGCCTATAACTCCGGAAAAATTATCGCGCAGCTTTATCCACCTCGGGCCGCCTTCCCCCTTGTATGCCGCCTCCGTATCCGCAAGCGCTGTGCGCAAAGCCGCGTTTTTTATACTCTCAAGCTTGCTTCTTCCTTCTTCCGTTGCGCTGAAATAATTATAAAAAGTGTCATAGCCTATTGCCATTCCCATTGCCCAATGACCCGTTGTAAGGTTAGCCGTTTGCCACCCGAGGCTTTCCCATTTTGAAAGAGTCGTCATGTAACGCATTGCAGTTTCCGCGTATACTGCATTATCCGTAAAAATATACCCCTCTGCCAAGCATGTTATAATAGTTTGAAAAGAGGTTGCCTGAGATTGCTTGTTTGCGTCGGGACAGTCTTCCGAAAATCTGCTGTCATTTAAATACCTGTCCGCCGCGGCAATTGCTCTTTTTTTAATATTTGCCCATTCACCGTCATTTTCTGCAGCGCTTTTCATATATTTTGTTTTTTCTTCCGTGTATATAATTCTCGGATGAACTCCTCCCGATAAATTCATTAAATCATACAGCATTTCCTCGCCGCGCAAATTTTCAAACTGCAAATACCTGTATATAACATCGGAAGGTTCAAACATTTCAATAAAATTTTCCGAATCTTTATAAGGAAATTCTTCATCGGACAGAACAAAAAATCCTCTTTCATCATACAAATAATGCTTTGATAATAATTGAGCCGCCTTCGATGCAGGCATATACTTATTGCCGTCTGAATATTCAAAATCCGAATCATCTGCCGTAATTTTAAGAATATCTCTTACAAATTCTTCAGTAACAAACGCTTTTCCGTTTAAAACAACGGGTTTATGCGCATTTGAAGAATATTTGCTTTTTTTCCCGTCTTTAAAATAAAAATCTGCATATACGGTGTATGCCTCCGCACCTTTTAAAGCGCTTTTTGCCGTAACGGGGTCATCCATGACGGAATCATGCATATACGGCTGCACTGTTTCGTCAGTCGGAGCCGAGCCTTTATATATTCTTATGTAATCCACATAAAAGTCAAGATTCCCGTCACCTGCGCTGTTTGCCATATCTATTCTGAAAACGGTGGGACGGATTGTGCTTTGCGGCAAATTTTCAATTACTTGTTCGCCGTTTATATAAAAAGAACATGTTCCCTCCGCAACATTGTATGCTGCTGCGAGAGTAATCCACTCGCTGTTTTTCCATGTTCCGGCTCTGTGCATTTTTCTGTTTTTGTCGCTTATTGTAACACTCCCGTCGGAATTGAGACACCCTCCTATCCTCCAGTTTCCGTCAGATGTTTTGGAATCAAATATTTTTATTTTTCCCGTTCCTTCAATTTTTACGGGCTTTATTCTCGTTTCCGCAACATACTCGTCCGCAAAAGCCGCGGAAGATGCGTTCAAATCAAAAAAGCTGTTGCTGACAGTCCCTTTCAGCACGCTTAAATGAAGCGTATTTATGCCGTCTTCCGACGTGCGCTCTATGCTTCCTCCCTGATAAGACACCGATACTCCGAGTTCTTTTCGGAAATCTGCATTTGCAAGCATCGTCAAGACCTCGGATTCCGCATAAAAAGAGGTTTCAAAATTCACCGTGCCGTCCGCGCTCATACATTTTAAAGAATGTTCCTTGCCGTCTGCAAGATACCTTTTCGGAACAATATTAACCTCGTTTTCATTAATGCTTATGTCCGTTTCAAGCAGCATCTCTTTTCCGTTATTAAAAAAACAAAGTTTTATGTCCGATATACCGGAGGCATCTGCCGCGCTGCCGAATTTCAAAATTATGCTTTCAATATCCGAAGGAATACTCCGATCCTTTTCAAGTACCTTAAGTTTTCCGGCATTATCCCTGTAAAACACCGCACTTACATTTGCAAAAACCGGTACAGCACATGGCATAAAAAACATTATAACCGTCAGACAAACCGCAATCAGCTTTTTCATATCATTCTCCAAATAAAGTTTTTTCTTAAATTATAACATACTTATTTTTATAATTCAATTACTTATGTGCAATATAGCAGGATTTTTTGTATTTGTTCCAACTTTTGTTTTGAATATACGTGCAATATTAATAACAAAAAGCTTTGGAGATTAAAAAATGAACGCCCTTAAATCAAAATCGTTTGTATCTAACGTAGC
>USAP01000048.1 GCA_900552775.1 uncultured Eubacteriales bacterium
TGTCGGTTACGGCAACGTTATATTTACCGTCTGCAGGATTATAAATCAATTTAACATGAATCCATTCTCCGACAGGATAGCTGTAATCGGTATCTTTAAGCTTTCCGTCCGCGCCGAATAAAGTGTACTGCTCGATAGTTGTGTTGTTTGCTCCCCAAAGCGGAATATATGATGCATACCACAAAAGTGCGTCTGTATTTGTATCAAACTTTACATCAAACTCGTTTACAAAACGCTGTCCTTCGGTGCAATCGGGTAGTCTTGACCCGGAGTACAAAAACAGGAAAAATCCGTTATTTTCGCCGTAGGCGCTCTCTGTCCATGTTTTCCCGTTTGTGTACTTGATACACGGCGCGTCGCCGCCGGGAACATCTCCGTCGTCAACACCTTCAACCCAGCGAAGCTCCGCACCGGAGTAATTTCCGGTTTTATACGGGGAGATTTTGCCGTTGAAGTTGTTGCCGGCAACGCTGTTATACTGCGCAGGGCTTATTCCCGTATAAGGAACCTTGTACGGCTCTGTGGGTTCAACGGAAAACGAATCAGCCGCAGCCGCGGTAAAAAGAAGCGCCGCCGAGAGAATTGCGGATACTAAATTTTTTTTCATAGCTTTCATCCTTTCATTTTTTTGTTGCCGTTACAATGCCTGAACGGTAATTGAATGTATATCCCAAAAAGTCTTCAAGAGACGAATAATAAATATAATTGACATCGCCTATTTTAACCGGCGGATATGCAAGCTTTTTACCTATGTGATCAACAACATACGTTATTTTGTTCAATGTGAGAACGGCGGTTTTTCCGTTTGCCGTAACAGTGATTTTATCGCCGTTTTGCGAAACCTCGGCGCCAAACTCACAAAGAAGCTCTGCCGGAATATAGGGCAAGCCGTTATAAAGCTTTGTCGGTGTGTCAAGCTTTAAGAAGGAGCCTAAGTAATCACTTGTCTGCTTTCTTACAAAGAAGTCTCCGATTTTTGGCTTTACCGTCTCGTCATACTTTATAATTGTAGGCGCGTTTGCGGCGCCAGGTATAAATGTATACGTGCCTGCGTTTCCTTCAAGGTAAATACATTCGGAATCGCTGCCGGGCCTTACATAAACCGTGCCGTCAGGAGTTGACACCTGCCATGTTACGGGAGCAAGCCCCGCAACAAAAAGTGTGCCGCCGCCGCTTGAGACACCAAAGGGCTTTTCAATCGGATCATCTTTTTTTGAAAAATACAGTGTATTATTTTTTATCCTTACACCAACAAAATCGGTTGTTTCAAGCTTCTCCGATTCAAGATCGGTCAGGTTTCCGGCGTTTGTAACATACATCACATTTAAAAACTCATCATATTTTCTGCTTTCCTTCGGGGATATCTCTATTCTGTATTTACCGCCTTCAACGGTGTTTGGCGTAGGCTTCATCATCAATCCGCCTATTTCAAACATCTGGTTGTTATCGCCGCCGACAACGTTGATATCAATATTTTGCGGCAGCAGAGTTTTATTTACAAGTCTGCCCGAAAAACCGTTTTTGGTTCTTTCTATAACGGTTCTGTTATCCCTGGTGCCGGGCGCCTCCTGGCAGTGCAAAAGCCATGTTTTCTTAAACGAGGCATTGCTTGACTCAATTTTGTCGTAAACTATGAAGGCTGCCGGGTATTTACTGTCATTTAAGTCTATAAACGCCATGCTTCTTACATATTTTGAAACCTTTGAAGTGTATGCCTTTTCAAGATTTCCCGATATATAAGATATTTTCGGGGTTTTTACGTTAGGACCTATATAATGCTTTACATTTTCGGCAACGGTAAGCTCGTTATTATTTGATTTGCCGGAGGAATCCACCTGAAACTCCGTAAACTTTCCTACCGAGGCGCCCTTATCGTAAGGCAATCGCTGACCGCCGTCGTTTGGCACCGTTACATTGCTCCAGCCTGGTTTAAACGTTTCGGCAGGGTCGTATACAAGCATTGTGTTTGCCGACACGGCTCTGTGACTGTATCCCTCGTTATGCTGGACGGAGGAATTATACGTTCCCGTGTTCATTGCAAGCAAGCCTTTATAGTAAATCTGAAAATCACCCGTGTATTTATGCATATGGTCGGCTATAAAGACCTCATGCATATCCATAAACGCCATCGCAGCGCCGGAATTAAAGCCCTCCTGCCAGCTCGTTCTCGCGGATATGCCCGAAAGCGGGTACGAGGAATATTTCGAAAGGGGCAGATCGTCCCACGTTTTTGCCGTAACGGAATAATCGTAAAACAGCAGATGGAAAAACTGCCAGTCCTCCCCCATGGTTCTTGTTGAGATTCGCCTGTTATACTCTGCCATAAGATATGGGTCTTTATAAAGCGAAGCCGCAAGAAGTATCGCAAGAGGATAATTTGAGTAATATCTCTCGTGATTTGTCGACAAAAGCGAATACATATCACCGTTTGCTATCATATTTCCGTAAGGCATTCTCGAATATATAAGCCACCTCATAGTCTTTGAACCGATATTTCCGTAAATCGACGGGTAACCCATTCTCTGCATTGTCATGTCAGCCCAAAGCTCGGAATAAGCGCGGCACTCGGCATAGTCATGACCCTGGTCAAATCTCCCTGCGGAGCGAAGCCACATTCTTGCCGGTATCATTTCCTCATACATTCTCCCCGCTGCCATATTGTAAAGCAGCGGATATTCATCATACAAGGCAATTCCTGCCGCGAGACAATCCCTGAAAATTTCCTGCTCGCCGCCGTGAGAAGCAACGCTTGACATATTTTTCGGAGGCCAGCCTATTTCCTTTGAGGCGATAAGCGATATCATTTTCTTCTTGAAAAAGGCTTTATCATCATCGGTAAGCCGGTCATAGCACCAGTCATAGACGATTGACGCACCTACAAGAATATCTCCTCTTTCTCTTGTTATATCGCCTTGATCATCGGGCGTTCGTACGGTTTCGAGAAATTCTCTCATATACAAAATCGTCTGCTCTGCGTGCGCAGGGTCGGTTTCGTCACCCAAAACGTATTTAAGCGCCCTGCACATTATTTTAACAAGAGTCATTGAATTATAGTTATTTGACAGTGTTGTGTCAAGGCTTGTATTGAGAGTATGGTCTGCGTATCCGTAAAATTTATTGAGCATCCATGCATAGCCGTGACTTTTTGCGTTTGTCTTAAATTCCTCAATGTTATCGGGATTTAAATACAGCCTCGGATGCCCCGATATTGGCTTTACGGGCGGAAGAGCCCAGAGCTTGCTCCATTCAGCCTCCTGCTCCTCCTCGGTCTGGTAAACGGGCTCGTCATCCCTGCCCGTCGGCTTGAAATTAAGCTGGTTTGTTATAATAATCTTATCTATGACGGTAGGGGTTCTGGTTCGGAAGGCTACATAGTTTTCACCCTCATGAAGCTCTATGGACGAATATCCCCAATAATAATTTCCGTCAACATAATGCGTTATCCAGCTGGCGGTGAGCTTTCCGCAGTTTAAATCCTGCCAGAAATTGCCGCCATCGGAATTTTTTGCGCCGGCTCTCACCCACATTCTGTAGGTGCCCTCCTCACAACCCGAAGGTAAAAGAAACGTTGCCCTCAAATCGTCGGAGGTTGTCTGCTCGGAATACCAAATGGTTGTCGGAAGATATGCGCCGTAATTACCCGAAAGCTTTTCATCTTGATAGAGCTTTGCGTGCGTGTTGGGAATAATCATGTCCTCGGCTTCAATTACTATTGAACCTCTCTTTACAGAGTCGGCAAATTTAATTCCAATCTTTTTTACTAACGGAGACAGCGTATCGCGCTCAAATGCATAAGCCCTCATGTCAAACGAGGATACAAATTCGTCCGTAAGATAAATTATTGTTTTGTCCGTTCCCGACTTGACTTGCTTTTCCGAAATCCTGACCTTTAGCAGCTGCCCTTTTTCATCTCTTGCGGCAATCGCAAAAAGTGTTTTTTTCTGTTTCGGAAAATTCGTCGATATTGTAATTTTCGGCGAGGAAACCATTAAATGCGCGGTTGCCTCGGCAGAATAATTTTCATCGGCGAAGATTCCCGCCTGCGGCAGCAAAAGTACTGCCGCAAGCAAAATACAGGAAATCTTTTTAAACATATTATTGTTCCTTTTTAATCGTATACAGTATTTTTGACAAATCACCCTTATACGTAAACTTGTATCCGAGTAAATCCGAAAGCTCAGTCGGGTCTACATAAACGGTGCCGCCGAGCGCCTTCGGAACACTCTTGAAGGTATACGAGTTGTCATCAATCTTGTATTGTGCATTGTCGGCTGTGATATATGCCGTTCCCGTCTCGGTTGAAACGGTTAAATTATTGCCGCTGACGGTTACCGACGCGCCGTATTCCTTCAGCGCCTCTGCCGGCAGATATGCTTTTCCGTCAATAATCTTTGTCGGTTTTTCAAGGAAGAGATAGTTTCCGTTGTTGGTGTTCGGCTTTTCGGGATTTGACATCCAAACCAGGAAATCGCCTATTGCACGCTTGCTCATCTTTTCATAAGTAATTTCGTCAGCCTTTGTTCCCTCAGCCGCCTTAGCAATTGTGTATCTTCCCGGAGCGCCTTTAAACATAAGCGCACAGCCGTCCTCGGTTACTTCTATATTTTGTGTTCTTCCGTTGCCCGTCACGCTCCACACGCCGGGTGCAACTCCGTTTACCAAAACGCTCATTGTGTCATATCCGTTATTTCTTACATTGAGCGCAAAGCTGTTTTGTACGTTTTCAAAGTTCTTTTCAAAAAGCACGGTTTTATTCATTACCGTCACTCCGACAAATGAGCCCTGCGACTCTTTCAACATCGGAAGCTCTTTTGTGTTTCCTGCGTCGGTCACGTACATTGCGTTTAAGAACGTATCTGATTTCTGTGCAAGTTTGGGAGAAAGCTCTATTCTGTATTTGCCGGCTTCGATTGCCCCCTGGGTAACACCGTAATTATAGCCGTTAATCGTAAACATCGCCGTGCCTTCATCGCCAACAACGTCTATTTTACTGTTGCCTGCCGAAGGAAGAAGCGTTTTATTTACAAGTCTTCCGCCGAAGCCGTTTTGCTTACGCTCTATAACGGTTGTTGTTCCGTGAACCTCGGGTTTCTCTTCGCTGTGCAAAAGCCAAACCTTTTTAAAGTCAGCCTGTTTTGACTCCATTTTGTCATAAACCACAAATGCTGCGGGATACTCGCTGTTATCGAGATCCATAAACACGGTACCTCTCTTATATTCCGTAACCTTATCCGTATATGCGGACGTGAGATCACCTGAAATATATGAAAATTCGGGTGTTTCGGTATTGGGACCGATATAGTGCTTTACATTCTTTGCAACTTCAAGTTCCTTGTTTTGAGAAATATTGTTTTCGTCAATTTGCAGCTCATCAAGAGACATAACTGCGCTTCCGCCGTCATAAGGCAGCCTCTGTCCGCCGTCATTCTGTACGGGGTGCGAATCCTTACCCCAAGATGCTTTAAACGTTTCATCGGGGTCATAGCAAAGCATTGTATTACCTGCAATTGCCCTGTGGCTGTAACCTTCATTATGCTGATTTGAAGCATTGTAAGTACCGGTTCTCATTGCAAGCAGACCTTTGTAATAAAGCTGGAAATCGCCTGTATATACAAACTGATGGTCACCTACGTAAACTTCATGCATATCTACCATTGCCATTGCGGCGTCGGAGTTAAAGCCCTCCTGCCAGCTTGTTCTTGCTATAAGACCGGAAAGAGGATAAGTTGTGTATTTTGCAAGATTCCAGTTATCCCACGTCGCGGTTTTAACCTCGGGGTCAGTAAAGAGCAGAATGAAGAACTGTGAATATTCGTCAATATTTGCAATTGACTGAGATCTCTTAAACTCAAGCTTTAAATTGGGGTCTTTATACATATTCCCGGCAAGACACATGGTCAAAATGTAATCGCAATAATACAATTTAAACTCTGATCTTGTGAGAGAATACATATCGCCGTTCGGTATCATAGCGCCGTAAGGCATTCTCGCGTCAATTCTGTATTTTAAGGCTTTATGCAGGGTGCCGTCATATATTGACGGATAACCCATTCTCTGCATTGTCATATCAGCCCACAGCTCGGAGTAGCTTCGACAGAGAGAATAGTCGTGACCTTGGTCGAATCTGCCTGTGTTTCTGAGCCATTTACGCGCAGGAATAAATTTTTCAAACATTCTGCCCGCCGCCAGATCGTAAAGAAGCGGATATTCATCATAAATCGCAATTCCGGCGCCCAAAAGGTCTCTGAATATTTCCTGCTCACCGGCATGTGTGCTTATATCGGACATATGCGTCGGCGGCCAGCCGATTTCTTTTGAAAGAACCACCGTTATCATTTTGTCAACGAAATAGTCCTTATCCTCCTGCGTCAGTTCAGAATAGAGCCAGTCGTATACAATTGCCGCGGTGTAAAGAATATTACCTCTTGAACGCGTTATATCGCCCGTATCATCGGGTGTGCGAACCGTTTCAAGATAATCCTTCATGTAATTTATCGTCTGTCTTGCATGAGCGGGATTTGTTTCATCGCCCATAAGCCATACCAGACACCGGCTCATAATTTTTGTCAGAAGAAATGGGTTATGGTTATTGGCTTTTGTGGTATCAAGCTTACAGTTGAGCTCTTCATATGCATATTTATAAAACTTGTTTTTCATCCACAAAAGCTCATCGCTTTGCATATTTTGGCGCAGAGTGGGAAGAAAATCCTTTGTGACAAGAAGTCTCGGGTGACCGGAAATCGGCTTAAGATCGGGCTCTTTCCAATATGTGCGCCACAAAGCCTCTTTTTCTTCCTCTGTCATATAAACGGGTACATCATCCTTGCCTTCGGGCGTAAAGCCGAAGTCGTTTGTTACAATGATCTTATCTATCATACCCGATGTTCTTGAGCGGAACGCCAAGGTGTTTTTACCTTCGTGCAGCGTTATGTTTGCCGATGTCCAGCGGTATTCACCGTCACGAAGCGCTGAATAATAGTTTGCCGCCCAAACGCCCGTATTCGGATTAAGCCATACCGAGCCCGAATCTGTATGCGTGGTTCTTGCTCTGTACCAAAGGCGATAGTTTCCGGCGTCTTCGGCTTTTTCAATGTACAAATCCGTCCACAAATCGTCTTTTGTGGTTTGTTCTATGTACCACTGTGTTGTAGGCATCGATACCACGGCGCCGCCTGAGCCTTTTTCATCCGCCATGTATCTGCCCACGTTGCCGTAATTCATATCCTCGGCTTCTTTTACGAAAATTCCGTTTTTGACAATAAGAGATTCATCAATCGGGAGATCAAGCCCCGGGAGATTTTTCTTCTCGCTGTACGTAAGCTCAAGAGCGCCGGCCGACGAAGTAAAAAGCGTACACGCAAGTATAAAAGAAACTAAAATTTTAAAATATTTTTTCATTTATATTCTCCTCCTTACTCCGCGGTATATATTATGCCGCCATACCACCATTCACCTCTTGTAAAGGTGAAAACATACGAAGCGTCGTCACCGAACGTTTCCGAATCATAGATATACGACTCGTTTAACGCCGTATATTTTCCGTCACCTTTATTATCTGAGAGAAAATATATTCCGTTTGTACCGAATCTGAAAATGGGATAGCTTTCGGTCACCTTTGACGAATCGGTATTTATAAGCTCAGCCGTAATATACGAATCGGTTTTTTTGATTATTTTTCCGTAGGTATATCTTGATCCGTCTGCAGGGAATGTCGGATAATTCGGATTCTGCATATCGTAAAGCTTGTTTTCGGATTTATCCAAAATAAGCTTTGCCGCAGACATCTTGCCCGTTACGTCAACAGCATATTTTATTATATCTCCCTGCTCGGGCATGCTTCCGTCTTTGCCTATTTTAAGAACATTTTCATTTAAAACCGTAAACGAATGATTTTTCGTTTCATTTGCGTTATATCTGCCTGCTCCGTAAATTTTTAAAGCAACATTGCCTTCATCATCAATAACTTTTACGATTTTATCAACGGCAAGATAATTACCTGTCGAGTCAAGATCCGTAACAGCTCCCGCTTCGCTTTCGACAATCGCCACGCTCAAAAGCGGGTCATTTTCCTCTGAAGAATAGCCAAGCACCTTATAGCTGCTGTTTCCGAAATAAGAATAATCCTCTACGGAATACGCCTCGTCAACAGAACGGTTCTCCTCGGGAGGAATGATAAACACAATCGTGTCGGAGCCGGCATAAGCCTGCATCCTGAAGGAATTTAACGAGGTTTTATAGTTTATCTCCGTTGTTCCGTCAAGCCCTTTCATTTCGTGCAGCCCTTCGCCGCCGCTCAAAACAGCCGACGTAAGTTTACCGTTTTCGTCCAATGTATACAAAATGGCCTGTCTTACAATATCACCCGAGGACACAACACCAAGTTTTGTTATAAATTCTTCGGGTTTAAAAGTATCGTTGTCTATACTGATTTTGTCAGCAAGTTCAAATGTTTCGAATATACCTTTTGAAGTTAGTATTTTTACTCTGTATACTCCGCTTATTCCTTTATCTTTTTTTGCGGCGGTGATGTAGCCTGTTTTCACTCCCGTTGTAGCCTCAATTTCAAAATCACCCACTCTGCCGTCACGGTTAAAGTAAAGCACAATGCTTTTGCCCGGCTGAACATCGGATATATCTTTACTTTGATTTGCCGTCTTGCCGAAGCTGTAAGAGCGTCCCGAAATAATAACCGATGCTATTTCTCCGGATGCTTTTGTCTCCACATCCGATATTATGCCTCCGCCGACATCTATTGTGACATTGACTTTTGTTACTTTGCCGCTTAAATCCGTTTCGTATGTAAGAATATCCCCGACTGCTATGTCACTGCTGCTTATCTGCTCGTTATATGTATTTATTATAACGGCTTCGCCAAGCTCTTTCAGATTGATAAACTGACCTGTTCTGATTTTGGAATAAACTTTTCCGCCGCGAACGGAGCCAACAACCATGCTTTGATATGCGCTGATGTACAATACGTCGGCAATTTTGTCGCCGTCATTGTCTATCGCCTTGATATATCCGTCATATTTATCAAACGGATTTAATATACTGCTGTTATAGCTTGCAACCGCGGCGCCGTTATATACAACTGCCGTTTTTGCGTTATATTTGATTTTTGTCGTTTTGCTTCCGTCGTAATACTCTATAGCGTCCGAAGAAACATTTGTGATATCCTCACCG
Source organism: uncultured Eubacteriales bacterium (assembly GCA_900552775.1). GTDB lineage: Bacteria > Bacillota > Clostridia > UMGS1883 > UMGS1540 > CALCLY01. Next base: position 9,184 of record USAP01000048.1, read on the forward strand.
TTAATTATGGTCTCGGTATTGCGTATCTGCTCGTAGAAGTATATAAACGGTCTTGCATCTTCAAGCGTGTAAAAAATTCTGACCTTCTTACCGCCCTCGTATATTATGTTTTTTGCGCCCTCGCCGACATCGTACGGTTCAGAATCTATGCGTATTCTTCCGTAAATATCGGATTTTTTATTGTCCATATCGCTGAAATTATCTTCTGTAACTATGCCGTCTTTTTCGAGTATTCCATAGTAAAGAGACAAATAATTTTTTCCTTCAACAATTTCATGATTTCCGTTTATATTTTGCATAATATCGGCTTTAACCGCTGCTCTGAAAACATTTTCCGCACCGCCGTAAGTAACATAAAAATTATAATCGGACGGGGCTTTTTTTGTTAACCCGAGCAGAGATGCCTCGTTATAATATCCTGTCGGGTAACCGCCGTAATAATTTGCAACGGTATCATATCCCAAAAATGATATCATTGTTTTGATAAGCTGAATATATGTAACGTTTTTATCGGGTTCAAATTTACCGTCACCTGTTCCGGTCATTATTCCGGCACCGCTTACGGCTTCGGCAACAGATGCCAAAGATTCCGGAACATCCGTAAAACGCGATACTGTGTCACCCTCGGGAATCTCATCAGTTTTAAGCATCAGTTTGTAATATATTTTGGCAAGTTCGCCTCTTGTAAGCACATCATTTGAAGCTGTACCGGAATCAACAAGCGAAAACGCCTTGAAAAACTCAAGTTGGTTTTCGTTTTCCGCAGCGGAAACAACGGTAAGCGAGAAACAAAGAGCAAGTACAATGACGATTGAGAGAAGTTTTTTTATTTGCATTATTTTTCTCCTTTCATAATTTCATTTAAGAGCGAAGCCGCTTCTGCTCTGCTTAAATTTGCAAGCGGACGAAATGTATTGTCTTCGTATCCCTTAATTACCCCTTTCGAGCTGAGGTCATATACGGCTTCTTTGGCATATTCCGATATTTCATTATCATCCTTAAATGAATCGGATGTTTTCTTTGTTTTGCTGTATGCTCTGAAAATCATAACAGCGGCATCCTGACGCGTGATATTATCATTCGGTCTGAACTTTCCGTCTGAGCCGAAAACTATACCTTTATCCGCTGCGGCATGTATATAAGGAGCAAACCAATCGGTATCCGACACATCATCAAAAGCGCCGGTTCCGCCTTTAAGGTTAAATACGAGTGAAATCATCTTTGAAAACTCAGCGCGTGTAACGCTTTTTTGAGGAAGAAATGTTCCGTTTTCATAGCCTGTGAGAACATTGTTTTCCGAAAGATTTTTAATGGCTTCGAAGGCCCAGAAACTATCCTCAACATCCGAATATAGTTTTTTATTATCTTCATCTTTATCTTCATTGGGATTTACAAAGTCTTTTCCGCCCGTGTTTTGGGAGACGCCGTGATTTTGAGAAGTTCCCGAGCCCGAACCGCTTCCGGTTGATTTGCCTTCACCGCTTTTCGAAAGCAGTGATTTGAGTTTTTTGCCCATATCTTCAAGAGTTTCAGCGCCGCTTCCCAAAAGCGCCTGATAAGCGCTTCTGTTTTCCTTTGCCGGGAAATTAACACCGTAATCCTTATATTCCGAAGAATACTTTTCAAAAATCTCCTGCATGTGACCGTAGCCATTATCTTTATAGTTCATTATTAAATTAAAATAAATTGATTTT
>USAP01000049.1 GCA_900552775.1 uncultured Eubacteriales bacterium
CACTATATATATTTTATATCAAAAAAAATATCCTGTCAATGAAAAAATTTTTTAAAAACACTTGAAATTTCTTTTTATTTGTGCTATAATTTTTTTGAAAAAAGAGTTTAAAAACGAAAAATATTTTCAGAATGGAGAGGTTTTATGAACGATTTACTGTTTACTCTGATATTAACAGAGCTTGAAGATGCAGTCGGAAAAGAAAATTGTTCGACAAAAGAGATTGATAAAATAACTCACAGTGTCGACTATTTCTGGCTTTCGAGAATGTGGGCCGACAGGGGGCTCAGAATGCCCGAAGCGGCGGCTGTTGTTTCGCCGAAAAATGCCAAAGAGGTAAGCGCGGTACTTAAAATTGCAAATTATTACAAGATCCCCGTGACGACATGGGGCGGCGGCGGCGGCACCCAGGGAGGGGCGCTTCCCGTGGCAGGCGGCATTGTTCTCGATACGAAGAGAATGAATGAGATTTATGACATAAATGAAAAATCAATGTACATAGAGTGCGGAACCGGCGCTATATATAAGCACCTCGAATGGGCGGCAAACGAGAGGGGATATGCCACAATGCATTACCCGAGTTCTTTGACATGCTCCACCGTCGGCGGATTTTTGGCACACCGCGGCATAGGCGTTGTTTCCACAAAGTACGGTAAAATTGACGATATGGTGCTCGGCATGGAGATTGTTTTGCCAAACGGCGATATTATTGAAACGTCTCCGGCGCCGAAACATGCGGCAGGTCCCGATTTAAATCAGATTTTTATAGGCTCTGAGGGAACACTGGGCATTATGACAAAGGCGCAGATGCGTATTTACGATATGCCTGAGGAGAGACGCTTCCGCGGTTTCCTGTTCCAGAATATGGACGACGCTTTCTGCGGCGCACGTGAGCTTTTGCAGAAATTCAAACCGTCCGTTATGAGGCTTTACGATGAAGCGGAAACGGCAACGCTTATCAAAAAAATAGTCGGGGTAGAGAAAAAGGGCGCGTTTATGAACGTTGCGATAGAAGGTGTTTCAGAGCTTGTTGAAGTTGAAGAAAAGATTCTTCTCGATGCGTTTGTAAATAAATATCATGCGGAGGATTTGGGCTCCGAGTACGGTGAAAAATGGTGGAAGGAGAAAATAACGTTCTTCTATCCGGGGCACATGATGGATGTTCCGCAGATGTTCGGAACAATGGATACCATAGCTCCGTATGACAAAATCGAAAAAATATACTGGGAGATGAAAAAAGCAATAGAAACAAATTTCCCCATGGCAAGGTTTATTGCGCATTTTTCGCACTGGTACGAATGGGGCTGCATGATTTACGACAGATTTATCGTAGACGATGTTCCGAAAGATCCGCATGACGCACTCCGTCTTCACCAGGAAATATGGACGTGCGGCGTAAGAACGGCACTCCAAAACGGCGGTGTTGTAAACGATCATCACGGAGTCGGCATTAAGCTCGGCAGACTTATGAAAGAACAGTACGGCCCTGCAATGCAGGTGTTTGAAGGACTTAAAAAACAGCTTGATCCTAACGGAATTATGAATCCGTACAAGCTGGGATTATAAGGAGGGTATTATGCATTTTTCGGAATCAGCTAAAAAGAATATAGACTCATGCCGTTTCTGCTGGATGTGCAGACATATTTGCCCCATCGGAAACGTAACGGGACAGGAGAGAAATACGGCAAGAGCAAGAGCGCTGTCGCTTTCCATGGTGGCGCGCGGCTCGGCAGATTTTTCGGAGGATATTATAGATAACGTTTATCAGTGCGCATTGTGCAGAGCCTGCACAAATGACTGCGCAACAGGCTACGACCCGGTTGTATACACAAAAGAAGCAAGACTCATGGCGGCTTTGGAGGGTAAAATGCCCGAGTATGCCGAGAGACTTCTTTTAAATATTGAAAAAACGGGCAATGTGTACGGCGAGAAGAAAATTGACGAAGAGCTTATGGCGGAAATCAGCCCGGGAGGAGAAAAGAGCGATACGCTTTTCTATCTGGGTACGGATGCAATTTACAAAACGCCAAAAAACGCAATTGCCGCAATACGCGTTTTGAGAAAAGCAGGAATTAAATTTGAGCTTCTTAAAGATGAACCCGAAAGCGGTTATGCCGAAGATTTTCTTTTCGGTGCGGCGGACGAAACGAAGAAAGCGATGAAAAAATGCGCAAAGGCTTTAAACGAATATAAAACCGTAATCGTTTATAACCCCGACGATGCAAAAGAATTTTTAAGAGAATATAAGGAATGGGGAACAGACCTTTCCGCAAATATCAGAACTTTTGTTTCCGTATTGGCGGAAAGCGTTAAAAACGGCAGCCTTAAAGCGGAAAAAGGCGAAAAGACGTTTACGCCTCAGGACACGCCGTCGCTTTCGAGAGAGCTTGAGGATTCGGAAAGTCTGAGAGACGTGCTTTCTGCATTCGGAGAAATAAAAGAAATGCTTCTTATAAAGAAAGACACCGTGCTTTGCGCAAATCTTATTATGAACGAATATATGCCGGGCGTTATGAAAGCCGTTGCGGAAAAAAGATGGGCGGACGCGCTGCATGTGGGAGCAAAAACGGTTGTGACTTCGTCACCTGCCGAATATTTCATGCTCCAAAGCACAAAGCCCGAGGGAATAGAGCTCCTGAGCATAGAGGAGGTAGTTTTGTAATGCTTTTAAATTTAAAACAATTACTTGATTATACAAACGGGAAGGAATTTGCCGTTCCCGCGTTTAATGTATATAATATGGAAACGGTTATGGGTATAATGGCTGCGGCGGAAGAAACAAACGCGCCCGTTATAATCCAGTGTTACTCGCGTCTTTTCACAAACGGCGAGGGAGCATATGTGGCGCCTTTGGCGGTTGCGGCGGCTGAAATGGCACACACACCCGTTTGTTTCCATCTGGACCACGGCGCGGGCGAAGCGGAAGTTATGAAAGCTTTGCGCGGCGGAGCAACGGGAATTATGATAGACGGTTCCGCATACAGCTTTGAGGAAAATGTGGCGCTTACAAAGCGCGTAAGAAAACTCTGCGATGCACTCGGCGTGCCGGTTGAGGCGGAACTCGGACATGTGGGGACGGTAAATGATGAGCATATGGCAGATTTTACTGAAGTTTCCGACGCTGTAAAGTTCGTTCAGGAAACGGGCGTGGCATCTCTTGCCGTTATGGTCGGCACGGCTCACGGCAGATATAAAAAAGCGCCGCGGCTCGATATGCAGAGAATCCGCGACATAAGCCGCGAGACAGGTATTCCGATAGTGCTGCACGGTGGAAGCGGCGTGCCGGACGATCAGATAAAAGAGGCAATAAAGTGCGGCATAAGAAAAGTAAATTTTGGAACGGACGTATGCTATTCGTTCCTTGACAAGGTTTTTGAAACATCGCGCGACAAAGTGGCGATAGATATGTTTATGAAAGACGCGGTTCAAAACGTAAAGAATTTTGCCGTAAACAAAATAAAGCTTTTGGGAGCTGACAATAAAGCATGATAAAAATAGTGGGAATAGGTGCAAATGTACATGATACTTTAATATCCGTGCCGCATTTCCCGAAAGAGGACACAAAATCAAAGTGCACTTTTGTAACGGAAAGTGGCGGAGGGCCCTGTGCAACGGGTCTTGTTGCGGCATCAAAACTCGGCGCGGAGTGTGCGTATATAGGCGCGCTGGCAGATGATGCCGGCGGAAAGTTTCTGCTTTCCGATATGATAAAATTCGGAGTTTCGGCAGAATACACGGTTTTGCAAAAAAACGCTTCGTCCTTTGCCTCATATATTCTTTTAAACACCGGGAACGCGACAAGAACATGCGTTTTTAACAAAGATAATCTGCCGATTTTTGAAATTGACGAAAATGCAAAAAAAGCCATTGAGGCGGCAGAGGTTCTGATGGTGGACGGAAATGAGCTTGAAAACGCCGTAAAAGGCGCAAAAATTGCGCGCGGTGCCAAAACGAAAGTGCTTTATGACGCGGGCGGAATTTATGAAGACGTTGAAAAGCTTTTGAGACTTACCGACATACTTATTCCGTCCGAAGAATTTTCACTGGAATTTACGGGAAAGAAAACTGCCGAAGATGCGGCACATGCGCTTTTTGAGATGTTCTCGTCCGAGGTTGTTGTAATAACGCAGGGCAAAGAAGGCGGAATAATTCTGCAAAACGGTGAAATACGGCGCTATCCATCATTTAAAGTAAATGCCGTGGATTCAAACGGCGCCGGAGACGTATTTCACGGTGCATTTGCATACGGTGTAACAAAAGGCTTTTCATATTATGACTGCTGCGTTTTTGCAAGTGCGGTTTCGGCGCTTAAGTGCACTGCAGTAGGTGCGCGCGCGGCGGTTCCCTCATATAACGATACAATTAACTTTTTAAAGGAGTGCGGACATGATGAATTTAAAGAAAACATGGAACGGTAAGTATGGAAAAAGCGAAATTATAACGCGGAAAAACAGTACGATGGAGCGCGTTGAAATCGATGCCCTGAAGCTTCACGACGGCGAAACAAAAAAATACAGCGAGTGCGGCAAGGAGTACGGCATAACGATTTTGGGCGGAAAATGCTCCGTTACGGGAGACGGATTTTCGTTTGAAAAAATCGGAAAGAGAAAAAACGTGTTTGACGGCACGGCAACCTGCGTATATATTCCGCGCAACAAGGAGTTTACAATAAAGGGCGAAGGAGAAGTTTCGATGATTGTGGCAAAATGCCCGTCGGAAAAAGACTGTGCTCCGCGCCTTATAAGCCCGGATGACATTATAGTAAAATCTTTGGGCAAGCCCGGCTGGCAGCGTGACGCGCACTTTGTTCTCGATGAAAGATGCGATGCGGATATGATTTACATAGGAGAGGCATATGTTGAAGGCGGTCAGTGGTCGAGCTTTCCTCCTCATAAGCATGACGATGACAACATGCCCACCGAGGCAGACACGGAAGAGGTTTATTACTATGAATTTGATAAGCCGGAGGGTTTTGGTATTCAAATGATCTATTCAAAAGAGGGCGATTTTGACGAGACGATAAAGGTTAAAACAGGTGATTTTGCGGAAATTCACAGAGGATATCATCCGCTTGCAACGGCGCCCGGATACAAGTGCTACTATTACTGGGTTATGGCAGGGAAAAACAGAGGATTTTTCATGACAACTGACGAAGAGCATGCATGGCTCAATAAATAAATTATCGGAGAGCAGCTATGAAATATGTACTCGGAATAGACTTTGGCGGAGGTTCTTCAAAAGCTTTGCTGCTTTCGGAATCGGGGGAAATTGCAGCCGAAGCGTCGGTTGAATATCCAACGTATTTCCCCGAAAACGGATTTTGCGAGCAAAGACCCGCCGACTGGTATGATGCGGCATGTGAAAACATACGTATTCTGCTTGAAAAAAGCGGGGTTTCAAGCTCAGATATAAAGGCGATGGCGCTTGACGCCGCAACGCACACGGCGGTGCTGTGCGACGAAAATTTCAATGTTCTGCGCGATTCGGTTTACTGGACAGACACAAGAAGCTTTGCCGAATGTAAATTTCTTCGCGAAAAATACGGTGTTCTTATTTTGCGGCAATGTTATCACAGCCCGGACACAATTTGGACTTTGCCGCAGCTTTTGTGGATTAAAAACCATGAGCCGCAGCTTTTCTCAAAGGTTCGGAAAATTATGTTTGCAAAAGACTATGTGCGCCACATGCTGACGGGTGATTTTGTGACAGACAATGTGGAAGCCGAGGGAAGCATGCTTTTTGATTTTGAAACGCAGAGCTGGTCACATGAACTTTGCTGCATTTTAGGCATTTCGCCGTCATTTCTGCCGAAGATTGTAAAGCCTTATGATATGGCAGGAAGGATAACAAAACAAGCCGCGCTCAGCACGGGACTGTGCGAGGGTATGCCCGTTTTATGCGGAACCACGGATACTCTTATGGAGGTGTTTGCCGCAGGCGGCACAAAAAAAGGAGCAATGACCGTAAAGCTTGCTACGGCAGGCAGAATCTGCGTTATAACGGATGCACCTCTTAAGGGACGCGACTTTGTAAATTACAGCCATTTTAAGGATGGACTGTGGTATCCCGGGACGGCTACAAAATCGTGCGCGGCGTCGCTTCGGTGGTACCGCGATACGTTCGGGGGCAAATATGATGAAATGGATAATGAGGCGGAAAGAATTCCGGCAGGTGCGGAAGGACTTTTGTTCCATCCGTATTTAAACGGCGAACTTACCCCATATGCCGACCCGGAACTTTGCGCAAGCTTTGTGGGAATACGTGCCGGGCATACAAAAGCACATTTTACAAGAGCTCTTTTAGAGGGCGTGGCTTTTTCGCTTTTGGAATGCAAAAATGCGCTTGACAAAAAGATGACAGAGCATGACAGTGCAGCTGCGGCAATAGGAGGCGGCGCAAAAAGTCCTCTTTGGCGGCAGATTGTTTCGGATGTGCTTAACATAAAACTTGCAGTTAAAAACTGCAGTGACTCATCTTTGGGAAGCGCAATGCTTGCAGGTGTGTATGCAGGGTTTTTCGATTCGTACGAAAGCGCGCTGCAAAAATGCACACACACGGTTTCCGAAACCGTGCCATCAAAGGCAAGACACGAAGAATATATGAAAGTTTTCGGGCGCTACAAGGCAGTGCATGACGCTTTGGCGCCGATATATAAAATGAAATGAAGATATTGGTTTGCGTTAAAATCATAAAGGGCGATGTAAATCCGTTTGACGAGTGTGCGCTTGAGGCGGCGCTGAGGCTTTCGGACGATGTTACGGTGCTTTCTATGGGACCGGTTTCGTGCCGTGAGCCGCTTCAAAAACTGACGCGCCTCGGGGCGCGGTGTATACTGCTTTCGGACAGCGATTTTGCCGGTTCCGACACGCTTGCAACATCGTATATTTTGTCCGAAGCGGCAAAAAAAGCAGGGTTTGACCTGATAATCTGCGGCAGACAGAGCATAGACGGCGACACGGGGCAAGTTGGCGCGATGATGTCGCATATGCTGGATATAAGGCTTTATCCGTTTGTAACAAAGCTTGAGGGACTTAGGGCGCATATGCGGAGCGGCAAAACGGAGGATATAAAGCTGCCTGCGCTTATTACGGTTGAGAGGATAAATACTCTGCGCTTTCCGTCTATACGCTCACGTGCCGGCGAGGTCACGGTGTGGGACAATTCCGTTCTTGGTGCCGACAGAGAGCGGTGCGGCATTTCGGGTTCGCCGACAAGGGTTATAAAAAGCTTTGAAAACGAAAGCGGAAAAAGACACTGCCGTTTTATAAAGCTTTCGGAGCTCGATGAGATAATTAAAAACTACAGAAGAAAACCGCGCGCCGTGCGTGAAAGCCATGGCAAGCTTAAAAAGGTATGGTGTGTGGGAGAAGAGGCGGCGGCTGAAGCCTTGTGCATTTCTGACGATATTAAGGTGTTGGAAGAAAACAATCCGCTTTTGATTGCAAAGTATGCAAAAGAAGAAAAGCCGAACGCAATTTTGTGGAAAGCGGATTTGGAGGGCAGAACTGCCGCTCCGATTTGCGCGGCGGAGCTTTCGGCAGGTCTTTGCGCAGACTGCACGGAACTTGAAACTGACGGCGAAACTCTTTTTATGTACCGACCGGCGGGAAGCGGCAAAATATATGCGAAGATAAAATGTATTACGGCTCCGTGTTTAGCCACTGTGAGAACTGCCGCGCTCGGCGGAAGAATAACGGTTTCGGCAGGGAAGGGCGCAAAGGATGCGCTTGAAGCTGTGCACACTTTTGCAAAAAAATACGGAGCGGATTTCGGCGCGTCGCGTGCCGCGGTTGACATGGGACTTGCGCCGTACGAAGCGCAGATAGGACTTACGGGAAAAAGTATATCGAGCGATATATATATAGCAGTCGGGATTTCCGGTGCGGTGCAGCATATGTGCGCCGCCGAAGGGTGCGGACTTATAATAGCCGTAAATTCCGATAAAAATGCGGACATATTCGACTATGCCGATATGGGAATAGTATGCGCCGCCGAAAGGCTGAGAGATATATGATTATTAAAAACGGAAAAGTTGTAACAAAAGAAAAAATACTTTCCGGATTCGATATAAAATGCGAAAACGGAAAAATTACGGAAATTGCGGAGAATCTGCCGCCCTGCGATGATACTCTATTTGCCGACGGTATGTTTGTGCTGCCGGGTCTTGTGGATATTCATACTCACGGCGGATACGGCGCGGATTTTATGGATGCCACAAAAGAGGCTTTTGACACGGCGCTTTCGTTTCATATGCAAAACGGCACGACTTCCGTGCTCGCATCAAGCGTAACGGCGCCCGTTGAAAGCATAGAAAAAATGCTTTGCGCAACGCGCGGATATATGAAGAAGAGCGGCGGTGTGTGCCGCGTTTTGGGTGCGCATATAGAAGGTCCGTTCATTTCTTATAAAAACAAGGGTGCGCAAAAAGCGGAATATTTAAAAATACCGTCCAAAGACGGATATTCGTTTATAACGGATAATGCCGACATCATTAAAAATGTCACAATAGCTTCGGAACTTGACGGGGCGGCAAAAATGACAAAAAAGCTGACTTCTCTGGGAATAACCGTTTCGTGCGGACATGATGACGGCAATCTTTTAACTCTTTTGCCGTGTATTGATGCCGGAATGACAAACTGTACGCACTGGAGCTGTGCGATGAGCTCCGCGGCGGTGCGTGACGGAGTGAGAAATGTAGGTCTTACGGAGCTTGCACTTATAGATGAAAGACTCACGCTGGAACTTTTGGCAGACAATCATCATCTGCCGCCCGAGATGGTAAAGCTTGCATATAAGTGCCGCGGAGCGGACAAATTGTGCATAGTTTCCGACTGTCTCCGTGCCGGCGGCATGCCGCGTGACGGCAGAGTGTATTCTCTCGGAGCCGGAGCGGAGGGAGAAACCTCTCGGTTTATTGTATCGGACGGTGTGGCGCGCCTTACGGACGGAACAAGATTTGCCGGAAGCATTCAGCCTCTCGGGCAAATGATACGCAATCTTGTTTTTGACTGTAATATACCGCTTGTTGACGCCGTTAAAGCCGCGTCGGCAAACCCGGCGAAAATTATAGGCGAAGACGGGTTTGTTGGTTCAATAGAAAAGGGCAAGGCGGCGGACTTTTATATTTGCGATGCGGCTCTCAATCCAAAAATGACGATAGTAAATCAGATAATAAAAAATAAATTAATGTAAAACAAGGAAAGGAAGACCTAATGTGAAAGAAACATATTATTGCAGCCCCGAAGAATTTGCAAAAAACAGCAAGATTCCGCTGCGCGTTATGAAGACGGAAGAATCCATGTACGAAGAAATCGGCAGACTCATGGCAGATACGATAAAAAATAACGGAGATGACAAAACGGTTATAATTTGCCCCGTGGGGCCAATTGCACAGTACACTCACTTTGCAGATATAGTAAACCGCGAAAAAATTAGCCTTAAAAACTGCTGGTTTATCAATATGGATGAGTATCTGACAGATGACGATAAAACAATAGCTTACAACAATCCTCTAAGCTTTCATGCCACCATGGACAGAATGCTTTATTCAAAGATTGACCCCGAGCTTTTGATGCCCGAAAGCCAAAGGCTTTTTCCGATTCCGGGAAAAGAAAAGGAAACAGATGAGCTTTTTGAAAAGCTCGGCAAGGTTGATATCTGTCTTACGGGCGTCGGCATAAACGGACATATTGCATTTAATGAGCCGGCAGAGCCGGGAGACGATATAACCGATGCGGAATACATGGAGCTCGGAACGCGCTGCATGGATATTTCGCGCGAAACGATAGTAAATAACGGCGCTCACAAAATCCGCGGCGCTTTGGATATATTTCCGAAAAGATGCATAACCCTGGGCGTAAAGCAGCTTATGAAAGCAAAGGTTTTGAAGGTTTATCTCTACTGCGACTGGCAGTGGGGAATTGCGAGGAAAATAGCTCTTGAGCCTGCGTCGCGCTTTATGCCGGCTTCATTTTTGCAGCTTCATGATAATGCGGAGATGGTAATAACGGAGGATTTGTATAATTTTATGCTGTAATATGCTTGTATCGGGCATATTATCGGTAAACAAAAACAAGGTGCTGCAAAACGGTTTCGTTTTGCAGCACCTTGCTTTAAAAAATCACCTCAGCGACGATTTATATTCCGAAGGCGACATGCCGCATATTTTCTTAAACTGCATTGAAAAATAGTACGGCGAACTGTAACTTAATAAATTTGATATTTGATTTATATTGTATTTTCCGCTGCGCAGAAGCATTTTTGCTTCTACCGTTTTTAAATTGTTGTAATATTGCATAACGGAATATCCGGTGTGCTTTTTAAACTCCGTGCACATCATGGTTTTGCTGTAGTTTAAATCATGACATATCTGTTCTATTGAAACGTTTCCGTAAATATTTTTTCTGAGATATTCCGCAACTTTTTCACACATGTCGCTGTTAAATTCGCTTTTTGAAAAGAATAAAGTTCCGGTATCCGCTTCGGTAGTTTTTCTGACAAGATTTATAAAAAGCAGTTCCAAATATGCTTTGATATACTGAAAGCTTGCAAATTTAAGATTTTTTTCATCCTTTTCTTCAAGCTGTCGAAGATTGTACTGTATTGCAGGAAGTTCTTTGCTTGGTGCGGTATCAAAAGGGTTGTTCGGAATTTCTGAAATAAGGTTTTTAATTATTTCGCGGGATTCTTTGTCAAGCTGTGGGTTGTATTTCGGGATAGAATAAAGAATCTCGCTTTTTGATGTAAAGGTTAATATAAACACGTGCGGACGAACAGGGCTTTCACCCACGTCTGTAATTTGATGATATTCGTTCGGCTGATGCAGATACATGTC
>USAP01000050.1 GCA_900552775.1 uncultured Eubacteriales bacterium
GTTCATCCTTTCATGATACATAACATAAACGGGATTTCAGAAAAACTTATTCCGAGCATTTTAATTTCTTTATGTGCTCTGTATTTTTCCAAAATCCCGCTGTTTTTTAAAATTCAGGGTCGTATGCCTGGTCTCTCTTTTCCCAGTAAATCTTACGAATCTCTATATCCCTTATTTTAAGCTTTGTGCAGTACGGTGAAAAGCCGACATGCCCGCCTTTTAGCGGATTCGGATCTATAAGCTCTGTCACAAGCTCACCATCAACCGTAATAAAATTGTGTCCGTTTATCGCTCCTGCACAGAGAGATATCTCTGTGCCGGGAGTATATTTATAAAGCGTGGTTGTTGTATTAAGCCCATTTTCCGGGAATCTCTCAATACCGCTTTTTCCGTCATACCAGCCGTTGACACCGCATATGTACGCGCTTTTGAGATAATCCGTTTTTTCGTCCCAGTAAGCGCAGTAAAGCGCATTTAAATCTCTTGTCGCGGGAAGATAGCTTGAAATTTTGCAGGAAATCATAACGTCATCTTCATAGCAATCGCGCGTAAAAAGAATGCCGCCGCAATTCCCGAGTTCTTCTCCCACAAGGATTCCGTCTTCAAAACTCCATTTGCCGCCCATAACCTGCCACTTTTCCGTCCAGTTCAGTTCATTTGTACCGGAGAGAAGTATCTCTGATTTATCCGGCACAATTCTTTTTCCAAGTAATAAAATGTCTTTCATAATAGTTTACCCCTTTAAAATAACATCTACGGTGTTTATGTCGTAATACTCAAACATTCGGCACGCATCACCGTTTATTCGTTCTCCGCTTATAACTATCGGTACGGCAGGCGGACAACCCACGGACGCATCCGAGAGCACCCTTCCCTCCGCACATGCAACGCTCACTTTTTCTCCGGGTGACAGCAACGCACTCCGTATACTCATAACTCTTTCGCACACCGGTATACGGGGAGCCTTATCTGTAATTTCCGCCTTCTCCGGCACATTTAAAAGAATGCTGCAAAGTCTGTCAAGCCCATTGATGCCCGTCTGCGGCGTCAGCATCATAACAAGATAATCCGGATCCGCAAATTCACACATAATACCCTTTTCCAAAAGTATTTTGGCAATCTCTAACCCGTAATATCCCCTTTTTTTGGCATATATTGTAATTTTCAGCGGCTCATCACCGCAAAGCACATAACCTGCCTTGCAAAGCTTTTTTCTGCATTCGTCAGCCTTATCTGTAAACTCCGCCAGCTTCTCTCTGTAGCCGTCCGCAAGATATGCATTTGCCGCGTCAAGCGAGCGCAAAATAAGATATGACGGACTTGTTGAGGCAAAAAATGCCATTGCTTTTTTTGCATTATATGCTAAAATACCCGGCGCATTCTCCGATATATGCAAATATGCCGCACCCGTCAACGCGGGCAGAGTTTTGTGCGCAGAATCGCAGCACATATCCGCTCCGAGTGCAATTGGGTGACGTGACTTAGACAAAAAATTCAGATATGCTCCGTGCGCATTGTCGGTTAAAAGCAAGACGCCGTGTTTATGGCAAACCTGTGCCGCTGCCGCAATATCCGCGGTGTTTCCGAGATAATCCGGGCTTGTAAGATAAACGGCGGCAGGTTTATTTAAAAGTATATTTTTTTCAATTTCTTCGGAAGACAGACGGCATGACAAAAATTCCGCACCGTTCTCTCCCGTCAAAAAATCCACCTGAAGTTCGGGCTCCAGCGCCGCAGCGGCATAAAGGAATGTTCTGTGTGCATTTCTCCCCGCCGCAATAAGCGGCCTTTTATCATTTTGACGCGCATAGAGCAAAACAAGATACAGCATGGCGCGTATGCAAAGTGATGAGCCCTCCGCGGAATAAAATGTTTTGCAAGAAAAAAGCTCTCCGGCATTTCTTTCGCTTTCCGCTATTATTCCGCCGGCTTCAAAAAGGCTGTCTGCACCGTCAATTTCAGTTATATCAAATTTTTCCGCATATTTGCCGACTCCTTTATGTCCAGGCATGTGCAGCCGCAAAATATCGCTTTCGGCATATTTTCCGAGAAAATCACAAATCGGTGTTTTATTATTTTTCATCTATTCATCGCCTTCATCGCTTACGGCAAGCATAATGGCACATTCCATGCGCTTTTTGAAAAGCTCACAGCCGAGTTTATATACACCTCTTACAGAGCCTGTTGCATGATATGCGTTTGCGGCGCATCCGCCGGAGCAGTAAAGCCTTGCCCAGCAGTTTCTGCATTCTTCGCGTGCATAAACATTGCAGTCTGCAAATTCGCGCTGTGTTTCCGTGTTTGTAACACCTTCAAATACGCTGCCGAGTCTGAATTTTTCATCACCCACGAATTGGTGGCACGGATAAAGATCGCCCCACGGCGTAACCGCCATATATTCGGTTCCGGATCCGCATCCCGATATACGCTTATATATACAAGGACCGCTTTTAAGATCAATCATATAGTGATAAAACGTAAAAGGTCTGCCTTCACGTTTTCTTTGCAGCATAAGCTCCGCAAGTTCTTCATACTGTTTTTTTACGGTTTCTATATCTTCCGCCGTAAGCTCGGAGGGGTCTCCCGGAGCACACACAACAGGCTCCATGGAAAGCTCTGTAAATCCTAAATCGAGCATAGTGCGGATATCTTTTACAAAATCGGGATTTGCGTGCGTGAATGTTCCGCGCATGTAATAATTTTTGCCGCCGCGCTCACTTACAAGCTTTTGAAATTTAGGAACAATTCTTTCCCAGCTTCCGTTGCCGGCATAGTCCACGCGGAATTTATCGTGTATTTCTTTTCTTCCGTCCAGACTTAAGACAACATTGCTCATCTCCCTGTTTGCAAAGTCTATTACATCGTCATCTATAAGCAGACCGTTTGTGGTGAGTGTGAACCTGAAGTTTTTATTATGCTCTTTTTCAACCGAACGCGCATACTCCACAAGTTTTTTAACAACATCAAAGTTCATAAGCGGTTCTCCGCCGAAAAAGTCAACCTCAAGATTTCTGCGTGAACCCGAATTTTCTATAAGAAAATCAAGTGCTCGCTTTCCGACTTCATAACTCATCACAGCGCGGTCACCGTGATATTTGCCCTGGCTTGCAAAGCAGTATGAGCAGTTTAAATTGCACGTGTGCGCCACATGCAGACAAAGAGCCTTTACAACGCCCGAGGTCTTCTCTTTAAGGGCACCTGCCATAGGTTCAAATGTATCGGGAGCAAAAAGAAGTCCTTCTTTTTTGAGTTCTTCCACATCGTCAATACATTCCTCTATATCAGCGTTCCCGATATCTTCTCTCGAAGAATATTTTTCGGACAGTTTTTTCACTATATCCGCGCGGCTCATATTTTCTGCCATACCTATAACGTCATATGCCACATCGTCAACCACGTGAACCGAACCCGAGCATACGTCCAAAACTATATTCATGCCGCCAAGCTTATATTGGTGTATCATATATCTGTTTTCCTCTCTTCGGTGTTGAAAAAAGGCTGCAGCAAAATTTTTTCGTTTTGCTACAGCCCTCTAAATTACTTTCTTGTGCTTTCACACTGCTGATTTGCTATGCCGCAGCTTGTTTTGCAAGCGGACTGGCAAGATGTCTGGCATTCGCCGCAGCCGCCTTTTGCACTGCACAAATTACGTGTTTTTATTGTTTTAATGTGCTTCATCTTTGTAACCTCCGTTAAAATTTCTATTTATCATTATACCATTTAGTATATATAAAGTCAATACCCACGCGTCAATTTTATCTGAATATAATATCGTCTCTTGCAGGACCGTTCGATACGATTTTTATGGGATAGCCTATTTCTTTTTCCACAAACTCAATATAGTTTCTGCAATTTTCGGGCAAATCCTCATATTTCTTTATGCCGCGTATATCACACTTCCAGCCGGGAAGCTTTTCAAAAACAGGTTTTGCAATATTGAGTTTATCGGTCGTGGGGAAATCTTTTGAAATTTTTCCGTCATACTCATAGCCTACGCAAACCGGAATCTCATCAAGATAACCCAAAACGTCAAGCACCGTAAACGCAACCTCTGTTGTTCCCTGAACCATGCATCCGTATCTTGTTGCAACGCAGTCAAGCCAGCCCATTCTTCTCGGTCTGCCGGTTGTGGCACCGAATTCGCCTCCGTCACCGCCGCGGCGTCTGAGCTCGTCCGCTTCGTCACCGAATATTTCCGAAACAAACGCACCTGCTCCGACTGCCGAAGAATAAGCCTTAACAACCGTTATGATATCTTTAATTTCATACGGCGGAATACATGCGCCGCACGCTCCGTATCCGGCAAGCGTATGAGAAGATGTGGTAAAAGGATATATTCCCATATCCGGATCCTTAAGTGAGCCGAGCTGACCTTCCAGCAGAATCGTTTTGCCTTCTTTAATCGCTTTATTCATAAATACAGCCGTGTTGATTACATAAGGTTTTATCATCTCTCTGTATTTTTTAAGCGTTTCGAAAAGCTCCTGCGGATCTAAGGTCGGTTTATGATAAACATGCTCTATTATAAGATTTTTAATTTCAAGAGTATTTTTAACTTTTTCAAAAAGCTTGTCATCATCCTGTAAAAGTTCCCAAACCTGGAATCCTATTTTTGCATACTTGTCCGAATAAAAGGGCGCAATACCCGATTTTGTTGAACCGAACTTTCTGTCAGACAATCTTTCTTCCTCATATGTATCAAGCAGAACATGATACGGCATAAGAACCTGCGCACGCTCCGATACAACTATATTGGGTTTCGGAACCCCTCTGTCCTCTATAGACTTGATTTCATCAAAAAGTCTCGGTATATCAAGCGCCACACCGTTTCCGATAACGTTTGTAACGTTCTTGTTGAAAGAACCCGAAGGCAGCAGATGCAAAGCAAATTTTCCGTATTCGTTTACTATGGTATGACCGGCATTTGCACCGCCCTGAAATCTTACGACGATATCGGCGTCTTTTGCCAGCATATCCGTGATTTTACCTTTGCCTTCGTCTCCCCAGTTTGCACCGACAACTGCTTTTACCATTGAAACCACAACCTTTTATTTTGATTTAAAAAGCATACGGAGACGCGTCTCCGTATGCTCTCCTCATAGATTATAGCACACATTAAATATATTTGCAAGGAAAAATTACCTGTCTTCCCGGAAATAGGGCAGTCCCAAAGATGCCGGAGGCTGATTTTCCTTTTTGTTTCTCACACTTGTAAGAATAAGAACTATTATAGTAACCACATACGGAAGCATGTTGAATATAGCCACCGAGCTTCTTGAAAGACCCGAAATATATGAATAAGCTATATAAAGTCCGCCAAAAAGGAACGAACCCAAAATGCCTATATTAGGTCTCCAAAGCGCGAATATAACAAGCGCTATAGAAAGCCATCCGCGGTCGCCGAAACCGCCGTTTGTCCACGAACCGCCCGTGTAATCAAGAATAAAATAAAGTCCGCCGAGTCCGGCTATGGCACCGCCTATAACCGTTGCAAGATATTTATATTTTGTTACGTTAATACCTGCCGCATCTGCCGTTGCGGGGTTTTCACCCACGGCGCGCAGATGAAGTCCCGAGCGCGTTTTCTTTAAATACCATGCCGCGATAAGCGCAATTATAACAGCAAGATATGCCAAAAATCCATATGAAAAGAATATCGTGCCGAAAGCTCCGGTAGATTTTGCAAACGGCAGAGTAGTCTTGTAATAGTCTGCCGTAAGCTTTACGGAAATGTTTCCGCCGCCGGCAACAATTTTTGTAAGCGAACCGCCGAAGAAATCGCCGAAACCGACGCCGAACGTTGTAAGTGCAAGACCCGTAACATTCTGATTTGCCCTTAAAGAAATGGTTAAAAATGCGTATATAAGCGCCGCAAGCGCCGAGCCGATTATTGACGCCAGAAGCGGTATAATTATGCACAGTGCCGGCACGGGTGTCTGTGCGGCTCTTTCATAAAGATATGCCGCAATAATTCCGCAGCTGCCGCCCATATACATAATTCCCGGAATACCGAGGTTTAAGTTGCCGGATTTTTCTGTCAGTATTTCTCCCGTAGAGCCGTAAAGCAGCGGAATACCCTGACATATTGCTTTATTTATTATAGTTGCAAACATGTACTATTCCTCCTCAACGTGTTTTCCGCGCAAACGGATTTTATAGTTTACAAAAAATTCGCTGCCGATTATGAAAAACAAAATAATTCCGGTTAAAATATCCGATATGCTCTCATTAAGCTGAAACGACATTGCGATTTCCCCCGCACCGCGTTCCAAAAATACAATAAGGAATGACGTAAGAGTCATTACAATCGGATTAAATTTGGCAAGCCACGAAACCATGATTGCCGTAAATCCCATTCCGCTTACAGTGTTTGTTGTTATGGAGTGATCCGTACCCGAAACAAGCAGGAAACCCGCTATTCCGCAAAGCGCACCCGAAAGCGCCATTGTTCTTATAATAACTTTTTTAACGTTGATTCCTATGTACTTTGCCGTGTTTTCGCTTTCGCCGACAACCGATATCTCGTAGCCATGCTTGCTGTACTTCAGATAGATATACATAATAACCGTTATAACCGCCACAACTATTATGTTCAGCAGATATTTCTGTCCGAAAATCGAGGGAAGCCATCCGCCCTGTGTTGCGCTGTTTATAACACCTACCGTGTTTGAATCTTTCGGGTTTTCCCAAAATACTATGCAGAACGAAACAAGCTGCATTGCCACATAGTTCATCATAAGTGTGAAAAGAGTTTCGTTTGTGTTGAACTTCGCTTTAAAAAACGCAGGTATAACGCCCCACAAAACGCCCATCAAAACAGATGCCAGAATAGTCACCGGGAAAAAGACTGCCGGCGGCAGTGTGTTTCCGAAGTATATCATGCATGCTGCCGCCGCAAGAGCTCCTATAAGTGTCTGCCCTTCGGCACCGATGTTCCAGAATTTCATTTTAAATGCCGGCGTTACCGCAAGCGATATGCAAAGCAGCATTGCAAGCTTTTGCAATGTATTCCAAACTTTTCGTGCAGAGCCGAATGTGCCTGCAATCATAGCACCGTACACTTCTATCGGGTTGTACCCCGTCAGAAAAACTATTACAAATGCGCATATTATAAGCGCCGCCACAATTGCCACCGCTCTTACCGTCCATGCTTTATACCATGCTATATACGGTCTTTTCGAAACATGAAACAGCGGTTCATGCGTTTTTTCCGTATTCTTTGCCATATTACTCTGCCTCCTTCCGAAGCTTTGTCATTCTCAAGCCGATTTCCTCTTTTGTGGTCGTGCGCGCATCCAAAATTCCGTTGATTTTTCCGCCGCAGAGAACCAGTATTCTGTCACACAGTTCTATAAGAACATCGAGATCTTCGCCCACAAGCATAACCGCAACGCCCTTTTCTTTCTGCTCATTCAAAAGATTATATATCATATAGGAAGAGTTTATATCGAGTCCGCGCACGGGATATGCCGCCATAAGCACCGTCGGCGCGGAAGCTATCTCTCGTCCTACCAAAACCTTCTGAACATTACCGCCCGAAAGCTTTCTTACGGGAGTATTCGCACTCGGCGTTACAACTTCCAGCTTCTCTATGATATCCTCTGCAAGGTTCTGAGGCGCTTTTCTTTCGAGGAACATTGATTTGCCTTTTGAATAGCTGCGAAGCATCATATTATCCACAATATCCATGTTTCCTACAAGACCCATTCCAAGTCTGTCTTCCGGCACAAATGAAAGACGCACACCCATATCTCTTATCTGAACCGGTGTTTTATCTCTTAAATTTTCTATCTCGTTTGTTTTCGGATTAAGATAAAGTATTTTGCCGTTTTCAACATGCTGCAAACCGGCAATGGACTCAAGAAGCTCTCTCTGTCCGCTGCCCGCAATACCTGCTATACCCAGAATTTCTCCGGATTTCGCCGTAAACGAAACATCGCTCAAAACCGGAACACCCTCGCGGTTTACACAGTTTAAATGCTCTATCATGATTCTGTCAATCGCATTTTTAGGTTCTGCCCTGTCGATATTTAAAGAAACTTTCTTTCCTACCATCATTTCCGTAAGTTCACTTTCGGAAGTTTCGGAGGTTTTAACCGTGCCGATATATTCGCCTTTGCGCAAAACCGAAACTCTGTCCGAAATTTCCATTACCTCATTGAGCTTATGCGTTATAATGATTATCGCTTTGCCGTCTTCCTTCATGTTTCTGAGAACGCGGAAAAGCTTTTGCGCCTCCTGAGGCGTCAAAACGGCTGTAGGTTCGTCAAGTATAAGAATATCCGCACCCCTGTAAAGAACTCTGATTATTTCAACCGTCTGTTTTTCCGAAACGGACATCTCATATATTTTCTTTTCGGGGTCTATCGCAAAATCATATTTGTCGGCAATTTCACGCACACGTTTTACGGCGCTTTTCATGTCGAATTTGCCCTCATCTTCAAGTCCGAGAACAATATTTTCTGCCGCGGTAAAAACGTCCACAAGCTTAAAATGCTGGTGGATCATACCTATTCTGTGTTTGAATGCGTCTTTAGGAGAATTTATGACAGTTTCTTCTCCATTTATAAAAATCTGCCCTTCATCGGGGAAATAAATTCCGGCAATAATGTTCATAAGAGTTGTTTTGCCGCTTCCGTTCTCGCCGAGAACGGAAAGAATTTCTCCTTTTTTTACCTCCATACATACATTTTTGTTAGCAACTATCTTGCCGAAGGTTTTTGTTATGTTTCTAAGCTCCAAAGCAGCTGTAGCCAATAGTTTTTCCTCCCTCTTTTGTGTTTTGTTTTGAAAAACATGCATTTCATGTATCCTTTTCAAAGCAAAAAACGCACAGCAGGGGGATAATCCCCCTACCGCGCTTTTTAATAAAACCGTTTTTCTTACTTAATTGTGATGCCGTCTATATCAAGATCAAAGTAAGGAGCGGAACGTTTTTCGGATTCGTGGAAATAACCGTCCGAAACAACTTCTGTATCGGGTGTAAAATCTGCGTCGGAATCAACGTCAGCCATGTAAGAAGTGATTTCCTGACCCTTAACCGTGAATGTCTTTGTATCAAATACTTTGATTTCGCCGGATTTAATCTTAGCTTCAACTTCTTTAAGTTTTTCTTCTGTTCCTTTTGCAGCAACTTTATCGTTAAGACCTATAAGTTCAACGGAACCGTCAGCAATACCTTTGCAGAAATCCTGCACAACAGTCTTGCCTTCCTGTTTGCATGTGAGGAGCTCAACAAGGTAAGGAGTCCAGTTGATTTTAGAAGAAATGAGTGCTGAATTCGGGCCCCATTCACGTGTATCAAGGTTGTATGCAACGTTGGGAACGCCGGCTTCTTCGCAAGCCTTCGGAGCGCCCTCGGAGTCAGCATGCTGGCTTATAAGTACGCAGCCGTCAGCTATAAGAGCGTTTGCTGTTTCTTTTTCAGCAGCTATATCAAACCAGGAGTTTGTGAATTTAACTTCCATTGTAGTCTCGGGAACAATGCTTCTTGCGCCGAGGTAGAAAGATGTGTAACCGGATTTAACTTCCGCATAAGGATATGCGCCGACATAACCCATTTTAGCTTTGTCAGCTGTAATTTTGCCTTCATCGATCATTTCCTGAAGTTTAAGACCTGCTGCAACACCTGCAATGTATCTGCCTTCGTAGATTGAAGCAAATGCGTTGAAGTAGTTGGGAAGGTTCTCTGTGTGAGCCTTTGTACCCGTAGCATGTGCAAATATAACTTCGGGGAATTCTTTTGCAGCCTGGATGATGTAATCTTCATGACCGAAGCTGTCTGCAAAAATAACGTTGCAGCCTGCGTCAACAAGGCTTGCAGCCGCTTCATAGCACTCTGCGGACTCGGGAATATTTGTCTTTATAAGAACCTGATCGTCCTTAAGGCCGAGCTCTTTCTGAGCAGCTTTTGCAGCATCGATAAAGTTTTTGTCGTATGTTGAGTTTTCGTCATGCAGGCATATAAAGCCAAGTTTTACGTCCGGAGCTTTGTTTCCGGAATCTTCTGTTGTTTTTGTTTCAGCTGTTTTCTTTGTGCCGCACGATGTAAGCATCAAGCATGAGCAAATCATCATTGCTGCAACAAGCAGTGAAAGTAACTTTTTCATAGGTTTAACCTCCCGCCTTACGGCTTAATTTAATTTATGTAAATAAAATTTACAACACATTTACGCTCAGTGTCTGAAAACAAGCGAATTTTCAGACATCGAGTCAACAATTGCCAAAGACTCTACTCTGATTCCGCTTGCTCTGAGCTTATCTCCCGCACCCTGAAAACCTTTTTCGATTCCGATGGCACAGCCTATAACCTCCGCCCCCGCCTGCTTTACTATATCGAGCAGACCGCAAAGCGCGCTTCCCGTTGCCAAAAAGTCGTCAATTACAAGCACCTTGTCACCGGAACTTAAATAGTCACGGCTTATAACCGCATCATATTCGTTCCCGTGAGTAAACGACATTACACGCGACGAATATACGGACGGCGATATATTTTTGGATTTATTCTTTTTTGCAAAAACCATGGGAATTTCCATAGCATATGCCGCTGCAAACGCTATCGGTATTGCAGATGTTTCTATAGTTACGATTTTATTTATCCGGCTGTCTTTATAAAGTTTTGCAATCTCTTTGCCCATTTTCATCGTAAACACCGCGTCAATGCGATGATTAAGAAAACTGTCAACCTTAAGAACATTTCCGGGAAGCACTTTTCCCTCTTTTAATATTTTTTCTTCAAGTTCTAAAATAGAAATCACTCCGTTAGTCGAAATAATATTTTTATTTTGTAAGTTTTTATAAAAAAAT
>USAP01000051.1 GCA_900552775.1 uncultured Eubacteriales bacterium
GGCAAAAATGGTTACACTCGGCAGTACCGGCATTAAAGTACCGCAAAACGGTTTCGGAGCACTTCCGCTGCAAAGGGTCAGTATGGCGGAAGCCGAAGTTATTTTAAAAAAAGCATATGAAGGAGGAATGACTTTTTTTGATACTGCGCGCGCCTACAGCGACAGTGAGGAAAAACTCGGAAAAGCTTTAAACGGCGTCAGAAAAAATATATTTATTGCAACAAAAACAATGGCGGCAACACCGCAGGAGTTTGAGAAGGATCTTGAAACATCTCTCAAAATGCTTAAAACGGATTATATTGATATATATCAGTTTCACCGTGCGGAAAAGTGTTTTCGCCCTGGAGACGGCACCGGAATGTATGAGTGCATGGAAAAAGCAAAAAAAGAGGGAAAGATTCTGCACATAGGAATAACGGCACATAAGATAGGCATAGCGAAAGAGGCTGCAGAAAGCGGAAATTATGAAACGCTGCAGTTTCCGCTGAGTTATATTTCAAGCGAACGGGAACTTGAATTGCCGCAGCTTTGCAAAGAAAAAAATATGGGATTTATCGCCATGAAGGCACTTGCGGGCGGACTTATAACAAACTCAAAAGCCGCATTTTCTTTTATGTCACAGTTTGACAATGTTGTGCCCATATGGGGGATACAGCGTATGAAGGAACTTTCGGAATGGCTTTCTTATATGGAAAATCCGCCGGAGCCGGATGAAAACTTTGCCGATTTTGCAAAGCGCGAAAAAGAGGTATTAACAGGAGATTTCTGCCGCGGATGCAGCTACTGCATGCCTTGTCCGCAGGGAATATCGATAAATGACTGTGCAAGAATGTCTCTTATGGTGCGCCGTGCGCCTACAGCGGCATGGGTCAGCGAGCATTGGCAGAATGAGATGAAAAAAATAGAAAACTGCACAGGGTGCGGAAGGTGTGCTTCAAAATGTCCTTATTCGCTTGATACACCCGGACTGCTGCGGAAAAACTATGAAGATTACAAAAAAATTATATCAGGTGAAATAAAAGTCTGAAAAAATTTACAATAAAACCTTTTTGAGGACATATAAAACCGCACTTTTGCCGAAAACTGAAAAAGTCCTTGACAAAATGCCGCTTTTATGGTATATTTCTTTATAATAAAAACATTTGTTTACAGGGGGCGGACACGTTGCCGAAGGATAAAAATCTTATAATTGTTGACGCAAGAGTGCTTCCGAGTGTTTTTACAAAGGCGCTCGAGGTTAAAAAACTGATGCGGCAAAATACGGAACTTACGGTGACGGAGGCGGTTTCAAAGGTAGGAATAAGCAGAAGCGCTTTTTATAAGTACAAGGATTTTGTTTTTCCGTTTCGCGACATGAAAGGAATAATAACCTTTTCTTTTGAGCTTATGGACATAGCAGGTATTCTTTCGGAGATACTGCGCATACTTGCAAAGGGAAAGTGCAATATTCTTACAATCAATCAGAATATTCCCGTAAACAGTGTAGCAAATATCACGATATCTATCCAGAACGAAGATGAAAATTTTGAAGTGGAAAAGTTTATAAAACGCTTTGAAAAAATAGAAGGAATTAAAAGAATTCACGTTCTGGCAAAGGAATAGAAAGGAAGAGGTTTGATTTGAATATCGCAATTTTGGGCTTCGGTACGGTTGGATCCGGAATTTATGAAATTCTGAAAAACAATGCTGCCGAAATTGAAAAACGCATGGGTGAAGAAGTTAAAGTAAAACATATTCTTGACATACGTGATTTTTCCGGTCATGAGGATGCGGAGCTTTTTACAAATGATTAC
Organism: uncultured Eubacteriales bacterium; assembly: GCA_900552775.1. GTDB lineage: Bacteria > Bacillota > Clostridia > UMGS1883 > UMGS1540 > CALCLY01. The sequence goes on from USAP01000051.1 coordinate 1,794, forward strand.
AGTGTTATTTTAAATGACAGCAGCGTGTCTGTTGTGGCGGAGGTTATAGGCGGAATTGAACCGTCCCTTTCATTCACAAAAAGCGCTCTTGCGGCAGGCAAAAGCGTTGTAACTTCCAATAAAGAACTTGTTGCAACTCACGGAACGGAACTTATGGAACTTGCCCGCGAAAACGGGGTTTCGTATCTTTTTGAAGCGGCTGTCGGAGGAGGAATACCTCTTATAAGACCGCTTTACAGATGTCTTGCAGCAAACAGCATAGAAAAGATTATGGGTATTTTAAACGGTACCACAAATTATATTCTCACAAAGATGATTGAAGAAGGACAAAGCTTTGACGAAGCTCTGTCGCTGGCTCAGTCGAAAGGCTATGCGGAGAGAAATCCCGCAGCGGATGTTGAAGGAACGGACGCATGCAGAAAAATTGCAATTCTGGCTTCACTTGCTTTGGGCACATATGTTGACTGCAAAAAAATTTCGACGGAAGGCATAAGCGGCATTGATGCGGCAGACGTAAAATATGCGGATGCGCTCGGAGCGGATATAAAGCTTATAGGTTATGCCGAAATACGCGGCGGACGTGCGTATGCGAGAGTAAGCCCGATGCTTATAAAACGCGACAATCCTCTTGCATGTGCAAAGGGAGTGTTTAACGCGGTTCTGCTTCGCGGCGACAGCGTAGGTGATGTCATGTTTTACGGCAGAGGCGCAGGCAAGCTGCCTACGGCAAGTGCAGTTTTGGGCGATGTGCTGGATATATGCAGAAATAAAAATGCGGCTATGAGCTGGGGCGAGGAAGTTTGCGGAAGCTTCATGGAAGACAGCGCGATTAAAACCGGTGCGTTTGTAAGAATTAAAGATGATGCAAAAGCCGATTTTATTAAGTTATACCCCGATGCACGTGAAATTAATGCCGGTATAGACGGTGAAAGCGGATTTGTTATTGCATCCGTGAGCGAGGAAGAACTTAAAAACATAAATGCAGAAAAAATAATAAGAACAGAAGAGAATTTTATGTCGCTTCCGGCATAATATGGTATTGAGGAGGAAGAAACATGAGTCTTATAGTGCAGAAATACGGCGGAACGTCAGTTGCAAATGCCGAAAGGGTATTTAATGTGGCGAGACGCGTTAAAGAGTATTATGATAAAGGTGACAGACTGATTGTGGTTGTATCGGCTCAGGGTGATACAACGGACGATCTTATAGAAAAGGCAAAAGAGATAAACGAAAGACCTTCAAAGAGGGAAATGGATGTGCTGCTGTCCACGGGAGAGCAGATTTCAATGTCGCTTCTGGCGATGGCTCTCGAAAAGCTCGGCTGCCCTGTAATATCGCTTGCGGGCTGGCAGGTGGGAATGAAAACCAACAGTGATCACGGAAATGCAAGAATTCAGAAAATAGATTCCGAAAGACTTCTCCGTGAACTTGATCAGAATAAAATCGTGGTTGTTGCCGGATTCCAGGGTATAAACCGCTATGATGATATAACAACGCTCGGCCGCGGCGGCTCGGATACGTCGGCAGTTGCACTGGCGGCAGCTGTGGGCGCGGATCTGTGCCAGATTTACACGGACGTTTGCGGTGTTTATACGGCGGATCCGAGAATTGTGCCGGATGCTTCAAAACTTTCGGATATTTCGTTTGATGAAATGGTAGAGCTTGCAAGCCTCGGAGCCAACGTGCTTCATAACCGTTCGGTAGAGCTTGCAAAGAAATTTAATATAAACCTTGAGGTTTTATCAAGTCTTGAGAAAAAACCGGGAACAATCGTTAAGGGGGTAAAAAACGTGGAAAAAATGTTGGTAAGAGGCGTTGCGAGAGACAACGACGTTGCAAGAATCACACTTAAAAATATAGAGGATACACCTGGCAGAGCATTTGCGGTATTTACGCTTCTGGCAAAGAAAAAAATTAACGTAGATATTATTTTGCAGTCACTCGGAAGAGACGGAAAGCAGGATATTTCGTTCACCGTGCCCGAAAGCATGCTTGAGCCTGCTTTGGATGTTCTCAATGAAAATCTTTCCGAAATCGGCGCCGAGGAAATTGTGTACGATAAGGACGTTTCAAAAGTGTCGGCAGTGGGCGCGGGTATGGCAAGCAACCCCGGCGTTGCGGCAAAAATGTTTGAGGCTCTTTACGCGTCAAACGTCAACATTCTCATGATATCAACAAGCGAAATCAAAATTTCGGTGCTTGTGAAAGAGGAGGACGCGGAAAAGGCTGTTCGTGCAATTCACGAAAAGTTTGACCTTTCGCATATATAATGAGCGATTACATTATCGGAAGAAACCCCGTGCGCGAAGCAATGCGCGCGGGGCGTACAATAGATAAAATTTTTATGAAAACGGGCGAGTGCGACGGCTCTCTGAAAAAAATTGCCGGTGCGGCAAAAGCTATGGGAATCACTGTTTTGAGAGTGGACAGAAAAAAGCTTGACGATATTGCCGAGGGCGGAAATCATCAGGGGGTTGCGGCACTTTGTGCGGCGCACGAATATGCTTCACTTGACGATATTTTTGCACTTGCGGCATCGCGCAGCGAAGATCCGTTTATAATACTTTGCGACAGGATAACCGATCCGCATAATCTCGGAGCTATCATAAGAAGCGCAAATGCCGCCGGCGCGCACGGAGTTATAATACCGAAACATGAAAGCGTTTCTTTAAATTCCACGGTGCTTAAGGCTGCGGCAGGAGCGGCGGAATACACACCTGTTGCAAGAGTGACAAATCTTTCAAAGACTGCGGACGAGCTGCGCGCACGCGGCGTGTGGATTACCGGAACCGCAGCAGATGCGGACAGAACGCTTTTTGAAGCGGATCTTACGGGACCTGTGGCAATTTGTATCGGAAGTGAAGGCGAAGGGATTTCAAGACTTCTTAAAGAAAAATGTGACTTTCTCGTAAGTATACCTATGGAGGGACAGACGGAATCTTTAAATGCGTCCGTTGCCGGTGCGCTCTGTATGTATGAAGTTTTAAGAACAAGAAAAGGGCTGAGATAAATTAATCGGTTGCTTTTGGAATGGAGGCAGAGACTATGAAATATATTGTTGTTCTTTCGGACGGAATGAGCGATTATCCGATTCCGGAGCTCGGTGATAAAACACCGATGGAATTTGCGCATAAGCCCTGTATGGACGAAATGGCGGGAAAGGGAGAAATGCTTTCCGTAAAGACGGTGCCGTCTGATTTAAAACCGGGCAGCGATGTTGCCAATCTTTCCGTAATGGGCTATGATCCGCATAAATATTATACGGGACGCTCCCCTTTGGAGGCGGCAAGCATAGGAGTTGAACTCGGAGCAGACGATACAGCGTTTCGCGCAAATCTCGTAACGCTTTCGGGTGACGGAGAATATGAAGAACTTTCAATGTGCGATTACAGCTCCGGAGAAATTTCAACAGAAGAGGCTGCGGCGCTTATAGAAACGCTTGCAAAAGAACTCAATACAGAAATAAGAAAACTTTACTGCGGCGTAAGCTACAGACATTTGATGGTTGTAAGCGGCAAAGTGTCGGACTGCGAACTGACGCCGCCTCATGATATAACCGGAAAACCCGTAGCGGGTCATTTGCCGGAAGATAAGGAAATACTTGCCATAATGAAAAAAAGCCGTGAGATACTTAAAAATCACCCCGTAAATATCAAGAGAAGAGCGGAAGGCAAGCACACGGCAGATTCTCTCTGGATATGGGGCAGAGGCAAAAGTACATCATTGCCGCCTTTTAAAGAGAAAAACGGCATTTCGGGCGCTGTTATTTCCGCTGTTGATCTGGTGCGCGGAATAGGATATCTTGCCGATATGGAAGTTATCAAAGTAGATGGCGTTACGGGAAATATAGATACTAATTTTGACGGTAAGGCACAAGCTGCTATAGACGCGCTCTGCGGCAAGCATGATTTTGTATATATTCATCTTGAAGCGCCGGACGAATGCGGACATCAGGGACAGGCCCGCCTTAAAGCACATGCGATTGAACTTATAGACGAAAAAATTGTAAAGCCCGTAAAAGAGGCAATGGAAAAAAGCGGCGAGGATTTCAGAATGATGATTCTGCCCGATCATCCCACACCTGTATCTATAATGACGCATGCGGGGGACAATGTTCCGTGCCTTATTTACGACAGCAGACGTGATCTTAATACCGGAAAAGAAATCTTTTCCGAAAAAACGGCTTTGGGCAGGGATTTTGAACCCGGCTTTAAGCTTATGGATTATTTTCTCGAAAGGGAGTAATTTGATTGACATATTCCGATAAAGGACTTACAAAGAGAATATGTATATTTACGGCTGTACTCATACTTTTTGTACTTTTTGCGGTCTTTCTTTTGCCGCGCCTTATTATATGGGTGCTGCCGTTTATATTTGCGTTTATTATTGCAAAAATCATAGACCCGATAGTTTTGTTTCTTAACAAGCGGCTTAAAATCCCCAAAAAACTTTCAAGCGGAATAACGGTTGTACTGGTTGTGGCTCTTATTATATGGGTTGTTGCGGTGGCAGCTTCAAGAATTGTGGGAGAAATTACAAGTCTTGTGGCTCAGGCAGATGTACTCTCAAGGCAGATAACCGAGTTTTTTGAAAACTGGAGAGATATTATTCTGTCATACGGGAATACGGGTTTTGTCAGATTTCTTGACGAAAACGTTGATCTGAATCAGATAGGAACGGAGATTTACAATTATCTCACCGGATATATATGGCCTATGCTTGAAAAACTTATATCGGTTGTTAAAAGCCTGCCTAATATGCTGGTATTTATAATCGCTCTGTTTTTGGGAACGTTTTTTATAAGCTCTGATGCCGAAAATATCAGAAAAGCCGTGCGCAAAATGATTCCGGACGCAGCACGAAAACATGTGCGCGGAGTGAAAATCGGCATGTCAAAAGCGCTGTGGGGCTATGTTCGGGCTCAGCTTATCCTTATGTGCATAACATTTACCGAATGTACCATAGGCTTTTTGATAATAGGCGGACCGACTGCAAGCTATGCGCTGCTTTTGGGTATCGTAATAGCGATTATTGACGCTTTCCCGATTCTCGGAACGGGCACCGTATTGATTCCGTGGAGCATAGCTATGTTTATTTCGGGAAACATGCGCATGGGTTTTGCGCTGCTTATAATATACGGTGTGTGCCTCCTGGTGCGTCAGATTCTGGAACCGCGTATTGTCAGCGGACAAATCGGAATTCATCCGCTTGTCACGCTTATGAGCATGTATGTGGGATTAAAAATTCTGGGATTTCTCGGCATGATTCTGGGCCCCGTGTTGGCGCTTATAATTAAAAGTCTGTGTGACAGCGGATTTTTCAAGGCTGTGTATGAGCTTGTAATATACGGAAAAACTTCGGTGCTGTCATCGGAAGAAACAAATTGACAGATTAATAAAAACGGGGGCTGTTTTAAATCTAACTGCATCAACTGCATATTTTGTAATATGTAAATTTCCTTTTTTCTTGCGTTCCGTAGATTTTTAACATCCCCTATTTTTGGTATTGACAAATCCGAAAATATGTATTACAATATCTTTATTATATTCTTTGCCGATTATTTAAGAAAGGAAAAAGTGTTCAAAAAAAGCGCCGGGACCATGCTGGCAGAGGCATGGTTGACGAGGTTGGGGAGCATCGAATTATTCGGCGGATGCCCCACGGTAGACATATCGTAAGCTGGTTTTCAAAAACACGGAGTAATCCGTGAACAAAAAAATCCGTAATGTGAATATCTTATGAGCCGCTTTGCGCGGTCTCTTAAGGTCGTTCAAGGCGGCTTCGAAAGGACAATGAATTATGTGTGGAATTGTATCTTATATCGGAGGAAAAAACGCTGCGGACGTATTGCTTGAAGGTCTCAAATCACTTGAATACAGAGGCTATGATTCAGCAGGAATTGCCGTTATGAAGGATGACGGGATTTTTGTGCTGAAAGAAAAAGGCAGACTTTCAAATCTTGCCGCAATGGCTGAAAAAACCGGCGTTTATTCAAATGCCGGGATAGGGCACACAAGATGGGCAACGCACGGCGCCCCGTCGGTGCAGAATGCCCATCCGCATTTAAACGGTGCGGGTGATATTGCGGTTGTTCACAACGGTATAATTGAAAATTATGAAGCTCTCAAAAAAGAGCTTATGCAGCTTGGATATGAATTCGTCTCGGAAACGGACAGCGAGGTTATACCTCAGCTGATAGATTATTACTATGACGGCAACTTGAAAAACGCCGTGGCAAAATGTATTTCCCGTCTCCGCGGCAGCTTTGCCCTGTGCGTGTTATCGGCAAGAGAACCGCATAGTATTGTTGCGGCGCGCCGAAAAAGTCCGCTTGTGATAGGCGTGTCGGAAAACGAAAATTTTGTAGCATCGGATATCCCCGCTGTACTTTCGTACACCGGGGATTTTTTATTGCCGGACGATGACGAAATTGCGGTGCTTAAAGCCGACAGTGTAAAAATATTCGGCAAAGACGGCCGCGGGATATCAAAGAAAACGTATCGGGCGAATTACACGGCAGAAAGTGCAGACAAGGGCGATTATCCGCATTTTATGCTCAAGGAGATATATGAGCAGCCGTTTGCGCTTTCCGAAACGCTTTCGGAAGACACAGCGAAATGTGCCGGCTTTTTTAAAGGACTTAAAAAAGTTTATATAGCAGCTTGCGGCACGGCTTATCACGCTGCGCTGATGATGAAAAAGGTTTTTGAAGAATTAGCTTTTCTTCCGGCGGAGGTTGATCTGGCTTCCGAGTTTCGCAGCAGAACTCCAATTTTTACAAACGAAACAGGTGTTATTGTAATAACGCAGTCGGGAGAAACGGCAGATACGCTGGCGGTGCTGCGCATGGCGAAAAGAAAAGGTGTGAAAACACTTGCCGTAACAAACGTTTTTAAAAGCTCGGCGGCAAGAGAAGCTGATTTTGTGTTTTACACGCATGCGGGGCCGGAAATTGCCGTGGCTTCAACAAAGGCGTATACTTCGCAGCTGCTTGCCGGAATAATGCTCTCGATTGAAGCTCAGAAAAGCAGCGGTGACAAAATGAGCGCGCTTTGCGCCGAGACGGCGGAAAAAATAAAGTCGCTGCCGTCATTTGTCAGCGAAGCGCTTAAAAGCGAGGAAAAAATAAAAAGCCTGGCAGAAAAAATTAAGGGCGAAGACGATGTGTATTTTCTGGGGCGCGGAGCGGATTATGTAACGGCGCTTGAAGCATCGCTGAAGCTTAAGGAAATTTCTTATATACATGCCGATGCGTATGCCGGCGGAGAAATCAAGCACGGCCCGATTGCGCTTATAGATAAAAACACACCCGTTATTTCAATTATGACCAATGAAAAACTGTTTGAAAAGTCAAAAAGCAACATGCGCGAGGTTGCGGCGCGCGGAGCGTATACGGCGGTGGTCGGCATCGGAGAAGACGGTGCGGATTTTGTGTTGCCGCTTCAAAAATTGCCTCCGATTCTTGCACCTGTTACGGCGATTATTCCGCTGCAGCTTCTGGCGTATCACGTGGCGCTTTTGCGCGGCTGTGATGTTGATAAACCGAGAAATCTTGCAAAATCCGTGACGGTTGAGTAAGGCTTTAAAGATATTCGCATAAAATTTTAGTTTAGAAGGAGACTGTATATTATGGGCAGATTATTCGGAACAGACGGTGTGCGCGGCATAGCAAACCGCGAGCTCACACCGGAGCTGGCATTTAAAATAGGAAGAGCGGCGGCATTTGTGCTTATGAAAGAGACAATGCACCGCACCAAAATTCTGATAGGGAAAGACACAAGAATTTCGGGAGATATGCTTGAAGCGGCTTTGTGCGCAGGGCTTACGTCGGAGGGCTCCGCGGTTTTGTCGCTCGGTGTAATACCAACCCCTGCCGTGGCATATTTAACAAGAAAGTATGATGCTGACGCAGGCATAGTAATATCCGCTTCGCACAACAGCGCGGAATATAACGGAATAAAAATATTCAGTTCAAACGGCTATAAGCTGAGCGATGAGACGGAAGAGAGAATAGAAGCAATTGTGCTTGACAACGCGGAGGAAATTCCGCTTCCCACGGGTGACGCCGTCGGCACGGTGCAAAAATGCGATACGGCTGTGGCAGACTATGTTGAGTTTGCCAAAAGCACAATAGACTGTGACCTTTCGGGTATGAAAATTGCTGTTGACTGCGCAAACGGCGCAAGCTACAAAACGGCTGTTAAGGTTTTGAATGCACTCGGTGCTGAGCTTTATGTGATACACAATCATCCGAACGGCACAAATATAAATTTAAAATGCGGCTCAACATACATGAAAGATTTTTGCGAATATGTTAAAAATATTCATATTGATATCGGTCTTTCGTTTGACGGCGATGCCGACAGACTTCTTGTTTCCGATGAAAACGGAAACGTTGTCGATGGCGACAAAATTATGCTTATCTGCGCCGAATATATGAAAGAACGGGGAATTTTGCTTAAAAACACGCTTGTTACAACCGTTATGACAAATCTCGGTCTTGTGCTTGCCGCAAAGGAAAAGGGCATAAATATTGTTCAGACGCAGGTGGGAGACCGCTACGTGCTGCAAAAAATGCTTGAGTGCGGATATATTCTCGGCGGCGAAGCGTCGGGACACATGATTTTCTTAAACCATAATACCACCGGTGACGGACTTGTTTCGGCGCTCCAGCTGCTTTCGATAATGAAGAAAACGGGCAAAAAAGCTTCCGAGCTTGCCGGAGTATTCAAAACGCTGCCGCAGATTATCGTAAACGCAAAGGTGCAGAACACAAAAAAGCAGCTTTTTGCAGACGATAAGGTTATTGAGGAGGAAATCCGCGCGCTCGAAAAGGAATTTGACGGCAGGCAGGCGCAAAATGTCCATGCGGTCATACAGCGGCGCAGGAATCGCGTCCGCATCGTTCGCCGTCGTGATGAACAT
>USAP01000052.1 GCA_900552775.1 uncultured Eubacteriales bacterium
GGCAGCACCGTGCTCGTGTCCGCGGCGGCGGGCAGCGGCAAGACCCGCGTGCTCACCGAGCGGCTCATGGCCTACCTTACAGATGCGGAAAATCCTGTTGACATCGACCGCTTCCTCGTCATCACCTACACACGCGCGGCCGCGGCCGAGCTGCGCAGCCGCATCCTCGACGGGATCTATGCGCGCATTGCTTCAGACCCTGAAAACCGCCGCCTGCGGCGGCAGGTCGCGCTGTGCGCCCGCGCCGAGATCGGCACGATCCACAGCTTCTGCGCCGACTTCCTGCGCGCCAACTGCGCAGCGCTCGCCCTCGCGCCGGACTTTCAGGTCGCCGATACCGAGCGCTGCGCCGCCCTGCGCGCAGCGGCGCTCGAACACGCGCTTGAGCGCGCTTATATGCACATCGACACCGACGCGCCCTTCCGCCTGCTGGCTGACACGGTCGGCGGCGGGCGCGACGATGCGCGCCTGGGCGAGCTCGTGCTCACGCTCTACGACAAGATGCAGTGCCACGCGCGGCCCGGGCAGTGGGCCGCGCAGCAGGTGGACCTGCTCGCGCTCGACGGCGTGACCGACGCCGGCGCCACGCCGTGGGGCCGGTCGCTGCTGGCGCGCGTGCGCGAGAGTGCGGAGCACTGGTGCGGCGTGCTTGAGGCGCAGCTCGACATCATGGCGGACGAGGACATGGAGTGGCTTATGGACATCTACGGCGACAGTTTTTCGGCCACGGCCGACGGTCTGCGCGCGCTCGCGTACGCCTGCAACCGGAGCTGGGATGCTGCCGTGACGGCGCTGCAGGACGTGCCGTTCCCGCGCCTCGGCAGCACGCGCAAGCCGCCCGATCCGGACGTGCGCGACCGCGTCAAGGCGCAGCGCGACGCGGCGAAAAAGGCCATCCAGACGCTGCAAAAGCAGATCAACATCCCCTCCGCGCAGGCGCTCGCCGACCTGCACGCGACCGCTCCGGCCATGCGGGCGCTGCTGGCGCTGACGCTGGACTTCGGCGCGGCCTACGCCGCCGAAAAGCGGCGGCGCAGCCTTGTGGACTTCTCCGATCTCGAGCACATGACCGCGCAGCTGCTCACGGACGACGACGGCGCGCCGACGGAGCTGGCGCGCCAGCTCTCGGGAAAAAGAACGGAGCGGAAGTTATGGCAAATCAAATTGTTCAAAATACCATTTATCAGCTGAGCGACACACTCGACAGCGGTCTCGGAGTAATCGACGAGTGTTATTCGATTATATCGTATGACGAAAACCGCCGCGTATCGGAAAATCTCGCGCAGATTATTTCAATCGCATCGGAGACGGACAGAATCTTCACCTATGACGGATACACATTCCTCTGCCCTTCGTCATCACCCACCACGGACTATATTTACTATGCTCCCGGCACGGATGAGGCAGCGGCAAGAAATGTAAGCGTTCTATCCATAGCGCTCGGCAGCTTAAAGCGCTTGCATGACGATAAGTTTGACAAGCTCAATTTCATGAAAAACGTTATACTCGACAATATTTTAACGGGAGACCTTATAATAAAAGCAAAGGATTTGCGTATACCTTACGATACGCCGAGACTTGTTTTCCTTGTTAAAACAACTAATACTTCGGATTTTTCCGCGGCGGACGTATTGAGAAATCTTTACCCCGACCGCTCAAACGATTTTGTTATATCTCTTGACGCGAATACAATTGTACTTATAAAATCCGTTTCGAATGATATTTCTCATGATGAGTCAAACGACATTGCCAAAACAGTTCTCTCTACACTCAACTCCGAGGCGCTTATCCAGGCGGTTATAGGAATAGGAACGATAGCTCCCACAATAGGCACGCTTGCAAAATCGTATAAGGACGCTTCGGTGGCGCTTGAAGTAGGCAAAGTGTTTGACACCGAGAAAAGCATTGTAGATTATGACAATCTCGGCATCGCGCGTCTTATATATCACCTGCCCACAACTCTTTGCGAAATCTTCTTAAACGAGGTGTTCAAGAAGGAATCCATAGATGTTCTGGATCAGGAAACAATATATACAATTCAGAAATTCTTTGAGAACAATCTCAACGTTTCCGAAACGTCGCGTCAGCTGTACGTTCACAGAAACACGCTTGTATACAGACTTGACAAGGTTGAGAAACTCACGGGACTTGATCTGCGCATCTTTGAGCACGCAATTGTGTTTAAGGTTGCGATGATGGTAAAGAAATACCTCGTTTCAAATCCCATTAAAATATGAACTTCAAAAAGAGGTAAATCCACATGATAGTTTTCGATAACGTAACAAAGATTTACGAAGATAACCACACCGTGGCTTTAAATGATTTGAGTTTTACCGTCGAAAAAGGCGAATTTGTCTTTCTCGTCGGTCACAGCGGTGCAGGCAAATCCTCGGTTATCCGTATGCTCCTTTGTGAGGAACGCCCCACGTCCGGAACGGTTAACGTAAACGGATTCGACATAGGTTCGCTCTCAAAGAAGGAAATCCCTGCGCTTCGCCGCAGCTTAGGCGTTGTGTTCCAGGATTTCCGCCTTCTTGAAAACAGAACGGTTTATGAAAACGTGGCGTTTGCGATGCATGTTGTCGGCGCGCCTTCAAGGCAGATACGCCGCCGCGTGCCCGAGGTTTTAAGTCTTGTTGACCTTGCGCACAAGGCAAAGGCATATCCCTGGCAGCTCTCGGGCGGCGAGCAGCAGCGCGCGGCAATTGCGCGTGCGCTTGCAAATAACCCGGCAATCCTCATTGCCGACGAGCCTACGGGAAATCTTGACATAAAACGCTCCGAAGAGGTTATGGAGATTCTTGAAAAAATAAACCGCAAAGGCACAACGGTTGTTATGGCAACTCATGCCGAAAAAATCGTAAATTCCATGCAGAAGCGCGTTATAACGCTTGACATGGGCGCACTTGTGCGCGATGAAGAGAAAGGTGGTTACCACGTTGGGATTTAGAGGATTCAGATATTATTGCAGCGAAGCGCTCAAATGCCTTTGGTTCAATAAGCTTATGGCTGCAACATCCATTATAACAATTGTGGGCTGTCTGCTTCTTTTCGGCTTCTTTCTCGTTATCGGAATAAATGTAAACTACATCACCGAGCAGATTCAGGGTCAGTGCGAAGTTCAGGCGTTTCTGCCGGTGGACGCGTCTCCCGAAACCGAAAATGCGGTTCTGGAAAAAATAAAAGCGCTTCCTAATGTGGCTTCGGTAACATTCGAATCGCGCGCGCAGGCATTTGAGGAATACAAAAACACTCTCGGAGACAATTCGGTTGTTATGGAGGGGCTGGATCCCAATACGTTTCTCCCCTCTTCATACAGAATAGTTCCGTCAGACCTGACGCAGCTTGATTCTCTTTGCGATGCACTTTCGCAAATACCCGAAATTGAGGACGTTTCAAACCACCGCGACACCGTAAATAACGTTATTTCGGTAACGTCGGTTATACGCCGCGGCTGCATAATATTCACCGTCCTTCTTGCAATTATTGCGGTGTTCATAATTTCAAACACCATAAAGCTTGACGTTCACGCAAGGCAAAAAGAAATACATATCATGAAGTATGTCGGCGCTACGGACTGGTTTATAAGATGGCCTTTTATAATAGAGGGCATAATAGTAGGACTTTTCGGTGCCATAATCTCGATTTTGCTTATTATTGCGGCATCTTCGGCAATTATGCCGTCGCTTGCAATATTCGATACCATATTCAAGCTTAAAAACATGTCGGAAACAATGCCGGCAATTTCCGGAATACTTCTTGTATTCGGCATGATTATAGGCGCTTTGGGCAGTATGTTTGCCGTAAGGAAGCATTTGCAGGTTTAATGAAAGGGGCGCATAACTTTATATGAAAAACAGACGCGAAAAAAGAAAATTTCTCTATGCGGTCCTTGCCATAGGCGCCGTAATAGTTTTTCTGGCAATATCGCTTTTGCCTCCCTTTATTTCCTCCGCAAGCGCCGCAACGCAGGCGGAGCTTAAATCAAAAATTTCGGAAAGCCAGTCGAAAAAGGCAAAGGCACAGCAGGATCTGAATAATTTAAGCAAGCAGAAAGAGGCGGTTGTTTCCGAGAAAAAACAGCTCGACGAAGAAATTGCAAAAATAGAAGATGAGGTAAGTTCAGTAAACAGCGCCATCGCTCAAAACGAGGCTCAGATTGCCGCAAAGGAAGATGAAATTGCCGCACAGCAGCAAAAAATAGAGCTTTACGATGATGAATTCAAAACACGTGCAAGAGTTATGTACAAGCACGGTTCCACCTCTTATCTCGATGTTTTGTTCGGCGCGGACAGCTTTTCGGACTTGCTCTACAAAGTCCAGATGGTTAAAAAAGTTATAGAATACGACAAATCGGTTCTTTCCGAGATGAAAACGGCAAAACAGGCTATTGTTGACGCGAAAACGGCCATAGAGGACGAAAAAACCCAAAAGGAAATGAACCGCGAAATTCTTCAGAATAATCAGGACGCTTTGGAGTCTAAGCTCGCACAGCGTGAAGCTGTTATAAACAGCATTTCAAACGATGAAAAGAAGGCGCGGCAGCTTGTGGACGAAGCAGACGCGGAAATGGAGAAGTTCAGAAATCAGCTTGCGGCAATGTCGCAGAGCGGTCAGGCTTCTTCAAGCACCTCGAGTCAGACAGTTGTTTCAAACGGCTCGATGCAGTGGCCCTCTGCCACTTCAAAAACCATAACTTCACCCTACGGCTCGCGTTATCATCCCATACAGAAACGCACAAAGTTCCATTCGGGAATAGATATAGGCGCGTCATACGGAACGGCAGTGCTCGCCGCAGAGTCCGGCACGGTTATAAAAGCCGGCTGGAACGGAGGTTACGGCAAGTGTGTTGTTATAGACCACGGCGGCGGTGTATATACGCTTTACGGGCACAACAGTGCGCTTTCTGTAAGCGTCGGAGCCAAAGTGTCCAAAGGTCAGACGATTGCACAGGTTGGCTCAACCGGCAACTCCACAGGTCCGCATATTCATTTTGAAGTGCTTATAAACGGAAAAACAACAAATCCGCTTTCATATGTTGGATAAAAACTTCATATAATAAATATAACGGGGTGCAGCTAAAGGAAAAAATATTTTCAGCTGCACCCTGACGTTTGGAAGTTTTGAAAAACCGATATTTTATTAATTTTTAATTTCAAAGAGAGGTTTGCCATGTCAGAGAAAAAGAAAATAGTATTAACGGCAGCAGCCACATTTCTTGTAACATCGCTTCTTGTGTCGGCACTTTTTGTGTTTTTCTCGCCGAATCAGTTAAATTCCGTAAACGGAATAATAGAAAAATACTATGTAGGCGATTACGATTCGCAAAAGCTTGAAGATTATGCCGCCAAAGGCGCCGTGGCTTCACTGGGCGATGAGCACTCGTACTATATGACAAAAGATGAACTCAGCGCCGTTATGGCGGATATAACGGGCTCCTACAAAGGTATAGGCGTTGAAGTTTACTTAAACGAAGCAAGCATGATTGAAATATCTTCGGTTTTTGCCTCCACCCCGGCATATGAAGCCGGTCTCAAATCGGGCGATATCATAGCCGGAGTTGATTCTTTGAACGCTTCCGCCGACAATTATTACGATGTTATAAGCTACATGCGAGGCACAAGCGAAGAAGGTGCTGCGCAAAACACGATGACTCTTCACATTATCCGCGACGGCTCCGCCATGGACGTGCAGATTTCGCGTTCCGACATTGAAAGGCAGACTGTATTCACAAATGACATCGGAACTCTGCGCTATATCCGCATAACGGCGTTTACGGAAACAACCGTCTCCGAGTTTGCCGCAGCAATCAAGGATTTATCGGGCGTGAGCGGAATTATTTTCGATGTGCGCGACAATCCCGGCGGTTACCTTGATGCGGTAACGAAGATGGCGGATATGCTTCTGCCCGAATGCACAATAGTGTACACAAAAGATAAATCCGGCAAAACAGAGTATTATAAGAGCGACGGCGACTGCGTCAAGCTCCCGATGGCGGTGTTGGTCAACAAAAACAGCGCTTCGGCTTCGGAAATACTCTCAGCAGCTTTAAAAGATAACGGCGCCGCAAAGCTTATAGGCACAAAGACCTACGGCAAAGGCAGCGTTCAGAGCGTGTTTCAGCTTAAACGCGGATGCGCCGTAAAGCTTACGGTTGCGTATTATTACACGCCTGCGGACGTATGCATAAACGGCATAGGCATAACGCCGGACTTTGAAGTTAATCTTTCTGAAGAAGCTTCAAAAATTCCGCTTTCAAATCTTGTCTATGAACAGGATACACAGCTTCAAAAGGCAGTTGAAATTCTTAAATAAGTGTGTAAAAATGGGCAACTCCGATTGGAGTTGCCCATTCATTATGCTTATTATATGATTTTTCCGCACATGTATTAATACAGCTTTGCACCTGCCGGAATGTGAGGATCCACCATCAGCAAATGCAACTTTTCTTCGCCTTCTTCTTCATGAATAGCACTGAGGAGCATGCCGCAGGAATCAATGCCCATCATAGCTCTCGGCGGAAGATTTACGATAGCGATAAGAGTCTTTCCAACCAGTTCTTCAGGCTCATAAAAGCTATGAATACCGCTTAATATTGTGCGGTCCGTGCCGGTTCCGTCATCAAGAGTGAAGCGCAGAAGTTTCTTTGACTTCGGAACAGCTTCACACGCTTTAACTTTAACGGCTCTGAAGTCCGATTTGCTGAACGTTTCAAAATCAACCTGTTCTTCAAAAAGCGGCTCTATAACAACTTTTGAAAAGTCTATAACTTCTTCTTTTTCCGGCTTCTCTGAAGATTTTGCTTTTTCGCCCTTAGAGTCGGAAGCGCCGATTGTCTTAAGCGTGGGGAAAAGGAGCACATCGCGTATGGCTGCCGAGTCTGTAAGCAGCATGCACATACGGTCTATTCCGAAACCTATGCCGCCCGTGGGAGGCATACCGATTTCAAGCGCGTTCATAAAGTCCTCGTCCGTAGTGTTAGCTTCATCGTTGCCCTGAGCAAGCTGTTCTTCCTGAGCCTTGAAACGCTCTCTCTGGTCAATAGGGTCGTTAAGCTCGGAATAAGCGTTTGCCATTTCCCAGCCGTTCATAAAGAACTCGAATCTCTCAACATAGTCGGGATTATCGGGTTTTTTCTTTGTAAGCGGCGAAATCTCTATGGGGTGATCCATTACGAACACAGGCTGAATGAGGTGTTCCTCAACAAATTCTTCAAAGAAAAGGTTTAATATTTCGCCTTTGCTGTGTCTTTCCTCGTATACAACGTGATGTTCGTCCGCTGCGCGGCGCGCTTCTTCAAGCGTTTTGATTTCGTTCCAGTCAACGCCCGAGTATTTTTTAACAGCGTCAACCATCGTTATGCGCTCAAACGGCTTGCCCAGATCCATTTCCGTGCCACCGTATGTTATTTTGGTGGTACCCAAAACCTCTTGCGCAACGTGGCGGTAGAGATTTTCCGTAAGATCCATCATGCCGTGATAATCCGTATATGCCTGATAAAGCTCCATCAAAGTAAACTCAGGATTATGGCGTGTGTCAAGTCCTTCATTTCTGAAAACTCTGCCGATTTCATAAACCCTGTCAAGTCCGCCGACAATAAGGCGTTTTAAGTAAAGCTCGAGAGAAATGCGAAGCTTTAAATCCTCACCGAGCGCATTGAAATGCGTTTCGAAAGGACGCGCCGCAGCGCCGCCCGCATTGGCAACGAGCATCGGAGTTTCAACCTCCAAAAAGTTTTGCGCATTCAAATAGTTTCTTATGGAAGAAATGATTCTCGAGCGCTTTACGAAAACGTCTTTAACGTCTCTGTTCATAATCAAATCGATATAACGCTGTCTGTAGCGCATATCCGTGTTTGTCATACCGTGGAATTTTTCCGGAAGCGGTCTGAGCGATTTTGAAAGGAGCGTAACCTTGTCCGCACGCACCGAAACCTCGCCTGCCTGAGTTTTGAAAACTTCGCCTTCGGCACCTACGATATCGCCGATATCGTACTTTTTGAATATTGCGTATTCATCGTCTCCGAGCAAATCTCTCTTTACAAAAAGCTGAATCTGTCCGTCAAAATCCTGAACATGCACAAACGCAACCTTACCCATGCCGCGCTTGGACATAATACGTCCGGCAACAGAAACGCGTTTTCCCTCAAGTTCTTCAAAGTTATCTTTAATTTCCGCCGATGTATGCGTCTGATTGTATTTTGTTATTTCAAAAGGATTTCTGCCGTTTTGTACGAGTTCGGCAAGCTTTTCCCTTCTGATTTTCAATATTTCATTCATGTTTTCCGCACCGTTTGCCTGAGGCGCGGGCTTGTTTCCAGCCATTTGGTTCAACTCCCGATTCTATAGATATTTATAATGTATATAATATCATAAAAGGGCAAATTTGTCAATCACTTTGCAAAATATCTGCTCTTTGCGGCTCTATAAGAGCGGCTTTGACGAAAATTTATTTATTTTTTGATAAAATCTATTGAAATTACAGTGGTAAATGTGGTAAAATAATATCGAAATATTGAAATTCAAAGAGGTGTTTGATGTGAAAAAAGCAAAACTCAGACTTTTATCCCTGGCACTTGCTGCAGCCGTCTTGTTTTCATGCGGCATAACGGCTTATGCGGAAACACTGCGCGGAATGTGCGAAAAGCTTCACCTGCCGAAAACGTATGATATAAGCGTACCTGCCGATATTGAAGTACGCAAATCATCCGATTCGGAGTATTCGGACGGCCCGATAATCGTAAAAACCAGAACGGAATCGGCGCTTCCGACGTTTGACTTTAAGGCATATGTTGATATGTCTGTGGTCAGAACCAAATTCAAAAAAATAGTAACCCTTGCAAGACTTGCGGCCGCAGGCGACGCGGGAATTCTTTCGGAAATAGACGCGGCTCCCGTGCGCGGCGGTTTCACGGTTTCCGTGCAGTATCCGGCAACCATCACTCTGCCCGATGCCGTAGTAAGCGGAAACTCAATGGCAGGCTTTAATACCGAAGCCTCCGTGCTTTACAAAGAAGTTTCCAGAAGTAATTCAAAAGGCGCAAACTGGAGTACACTTTCAATTGACATAGCTGTAAAAAGCCCTGACAACACAAAAGATTATGTAACTCTCAAGGATCTTGAGGACAACCTCGAGACATATCTTTGCGACCTTACTCTTTCATGCAATGACGTTACGGTCAGCAAATTCGGAACATACAAATTCTTCGGTGATTTTAAAGGAACAACCACGCTCGGTGCGGATGACGCAGGCGAAAATGCAATTTCCGAAATAAAATATAATTCCGTTCAGATGGGCAACGGTCATGACACGGAAAACGGACTCAGCGCAACGGTTTCCGCAGTGAAGAAAACAAGCTCCTCCGGAAGCTCTTCGGGCGGTACGGTTGTCGGTCCCTCAAAAAAAGATATAACGCTTGCTTTTGACGTTGCCGGCTCCACAACCGTGATAGAACCCATAACCTCCGAAAACGGCAAAATCACACTGGACCTCAGCACAATAAGTTCCCCGGCAAAAGAAGGCTATGTTTTTGACGGCTGGTATTATGACAAGGAGTGCACGAAAAAAGCCGACGGCACAATCGAAGTTACAAAAGACACGGTGCTTTACGCCAAATGGAAAAACGCCGTAACCCCTTCGGAATTTACAACGGAGCACAAAGCGTATATCACAGGTTATCCGGACGGAACCGTACGACCCTCAAATGAAATTACAAGAGAAGAAATTGCGGCAATACTCTTCAGGCTTCTCAATGATGAAAAACGCAAGGAAATTTACTCGGAAGAAAACAGCTTTTCGGACATGGAAAATGACAGATGGTCCTCTGTGGCTGTTTCCACAATGGTTCGCGGCGGATATATAAAAGGCTATGAAGACGGAACTTTCAGACCTTCAAATCCCATAACACGCGCTGAGCTTGCAACAATTATTTCAAAATTTGTAAACCCCGAAACAAATAATTCTTACGATTTCCGCGACACGGACGGTCACTGGGCAGAGCTTTATATCGGCGCTGCCGTAAATTCCGGTCTGCTCTCGGGCTATGAAGACGGAACTTTCAGACCCGACAACCGTATCACAAGAGCGGAAGCCGTAACGATTATTAACAGAATGCTTGTCCGTGCCGTTGACAAGGACGGTATCTTAAAGGACTGCAAACAGTTCCCCGACAACACCGTCTCGGGCTGGTATTATTACGCAATCCTTGAAGCGGCAAATACTCATAAATATGAACGTGCGGCAGGCGAAATAAACGAAACATGGACTGAACTTGCAAAGGCTGCAAATTAAAATTTTTAAATAAAAGCCTCAGGGGGTGTATCGAAACGGTTTCGTTTTGATACACCCTTTTCTTTAACTTTACATATTACAGGAGACTTAAATGATTGGATTAAGTACATTAATAAACAGTGCCGGTATAATAGCCGGCGGAATTTTAGGCCATTTTACGGGCAGATTATTTAGCCGGGAGCAGCAAGATTCTTTAATCAAAACATGCGGAATAAGCGTTATATTTATAGCCGTTGCCGGCGGTGCTGCAATAGCTGCGGCATATCTGCCGTGGTTTTAATCCAGCGAATATTCTTTACGCGAAGACAAAAAAACGACTCGCCGCCGCATCATGCGGCAACGGGCCGTTCTTTAAATATTATTAATC
>USAP01000053.1 GCA_900552775.1 uncultured Eubacteriales bacterium
AGCAACCATGGATGTAGAAATGCGGAAACAGTTTAATCTATGATATTTATCCCGACTTATATCACCAGAAAAGGGTGTGCTCAATTTAAGCATACCCTCAGACTGCCGTATTTATCGGCAACGAGCCGCTTTTTTATTTATATGTGTATTAACATTATCTTTATACAATCTTAATGCCTCGTTGCAACTTATTATCCCATTTTTATATGCCATATGTTATAATAAATAAAAGCAAGTTGGAGGAGGCTTATCCTATGATAGAGAAAATACATTTCAGGCGACATCTTTCGTCCTTTCAAATTATTATACTGAGCTTTGCCGGCATAATTCTCTTTGGTGCGCTTATATTAATGCTGCCGATATCGTCTGCGGCAGGCATAGCAACACCGTTTCACAGTGCGCTATTTACATCAACCTCTGCCGTTTGTGTAACCGGCCTGGTTGTGCTGGATACCGGCAGCTATTGGTCGCCGCTTGGGCAGGCAGTGATTTTGCTGCTTATACAGATAGGAGGACTCGGAGTTGTAACGGCGGCGGTGTCATTTGCAATGCTTGCGGGCAGAAAAATATCACTTATGCAGCGCAGCACAATGCAGGACGCTATTTCAGCGCCAAGGCTCGGCGGAATAGTCCGTCTGACAAGGTTTGTCTTGAGAGGTACGCTTTTAATAGAACTAATAGGTGCATTATGTATGCTCCCGTCGTTTTGCGGCGAATACGGTGCAAGCGGAATATGGAAGGCTGTGTTTCATTCCGTATCGGCATTTTGCAATGCCGGATTTGACATTTTGGGAACAGGCGCTCATACATATCCTTCTCTTACCGAATATATAGGAAATCCTTCTGTGAACATTGCAATTATGCTTTTGATTATAGTCGGAGGTATCGGGTTTCTTACGTGGGACGATATTTGCCTGCACAAACATCATTTCAGGCATTACCGTATGCAAAGCAAGATTGTTCTGTTCACTTCGGCGCTTTTAATTGCAATACCTGCCGCTTTCTTTTTCTTTTGTGATTTTGGCGGTATGCCGGTTGGGAAAAGAATCTTTGCATCTTTGTTTCAGTCTGTGACAACAAGGACTGCCGGATTTAATACTGCTGACCTTAACGCAATGACAGGCGCCTCAAAAGCAATTATGATATTGCTTATGCTGATTGGCGGCTCGCCCGGTTCTACTGCCGGCGGTATGAAAACCACAACCTTTGCGGTTATTATATTAAGCGCCGTGTCAGTGATTAAAAGGAAAGAAGAAATTTGCGTTTGCGGAAGGCGAATCGACAGTACAATTGTAAGAAATGCTTTGGCAATCGCAACAATTTATTTTTCACTTTTCTTTGTCGGCGGAGTTGCGATAAGCGTGCTTGAAAACCTTCCTTTGTCCGATTGCCTTTATGAAACTGCATCGGCAATCGGAACTGTGGGACTCACGCTTGGAATTACGCCAAAGCTCGGTATCGCATCGCAAATTATTCTTATACTTTTAATGTACCTTGGGAGAGTCGGCGGTTTAACACTGATATATGCGGCAATCGCAAGCAAAAATCAAGGCGGAGCAAAACTGCCGCTTGAAAAAATAATGATCGGATAAAAAGGAGTTTTTGAATTATGAAAAATATTTTGTTAATAGGTATCGGAAGATTCGGAAAGCATGTTGCATTGCAGCTTAACAAATTGGGACACGAGGTTATGGCGGTGGATTCCAATGAAGAACGAATCAACAGCGTGCTGCCGTTTGTGACCAATGCCCAAATCGGTGACAGTACAAATGCGGATTTTTTGAAATCTCTCGGAATAGGAAATTATGATGTTTGCATTGTTACAATCGGAGGGGATTTTCAAAATTCACTTGAAACAACCTCTTTACTTAAAGAACTCGGAGCAAAAAAAGTTATTTCAAGAGCGGAACGGGATGTGCAGGAAAAGTTTCTCTTGCGGAACGGAGCGGACGGAGTGGTTTATCCCGAAAAACAAATTGCAAAATGGGCTGCTATTCGATATACTGCGAATCATATTCGTGATTATATAGAAATTGACGATTCCCACGCTATCTTTGAGGTTGAAGTACCCAAACAGTGGATTGGAAAAACAATAGGAGATATAGATATCCGCCGAAAATATAATATTAATGTTTTGGCGATTAAAAAGAACGGAAATATTGATATGGCAATATCTTCGGATACGACTCTCGGCGAAAACGCAACACTTATGGTTTTGGGAGAATATAAAGAGCTGCAAAAATGTTTCCGTATCTGAAAAAAGAGGTGAATCATTTTGAAATATGTATTGCTGACGGCAGCTGTTCTTGCCTTTTTCACTTTCGGGTACTTCTTAATGGATCGAATAGACCGATTTCTGTGTGAAAACCAAAAGGCGATTCAAAATGAAGAAAGCGACTCTAAAAGCTCGCAAATACTGCTTTCATCGGATTTGACAGATGACGAGATATTAAAAGAAATACACGGTTTTAAGAAAAATCACAGCAAGACCGGGATATTGCTTTATGATGAAAATATGAATACTTTTTATTGACATATGTGGACTTTTGGCGCGATTTATGGTATAATAAACACATAAAGAAGTATATTTTAAGCCAAGGCTTAAAATCCGAAAGTGTTTATTGAACCGGTGTGAAGCAAGCCGATTGCGGCTTGCACTTATGGTATAATAATATAAAACAGATAATGGCGGTGAATAATATGAGCGCTCAAAAAACAATAACAAGTATAGAAAAAAAACAGCACATACTTGTATGTCTGTCCGCTTCGCCGTCTAATGAAAAAATCGTGCAGACTGCTGCAAAAATGGCAAAAGTTCTCGATGCACGATTTACGGCGATTTATGTGCAAAACGATTTTGCACTAACCGAAAGCGATCAAAAAAAACTTGATAACAATATTCAATTTGCGGAAAATATCGGAGCCGATGTTGTAACTGTCCACGGCGAGGATGTGGCTATGCAGATAGCGGAATACGCACGGCTGTCCGATGTAACAAAAATTGTAATAGGTCAAAGCAATGCAAAGCGCAGCCGCATTTGGGGAGGATACACGCTGACAGAAAAACTGATAGCGTATGCGCCCGACATTGATATTCACATTATTCCCGATGCCGGATTTTATAAAAAATCACGCAAAAGCAGTTTATTTGCGAATACCCAACTGCCGACAGTGCAGGATGTTTTGACTGCCTGCGGTGTTCTTGCTTTATGCACGGCTATAGGTTTCCTTTTTCTTCACCTCGGATTTAACGACACAAACATCGTTACCGTTTATATCTTCGGCGTGTTGGTTATTTCCGCTCTGACAAAAGGATATGTTTGCAGCATTGCAAGTTCGCTGCTCAGCGTTTTTCTGTTTGGTTTTTTTCTGACAGAACCGCATTTGTCGCTCAAAACATATGCCGTTGGCTATCCTGTGACATTTGCCGTTATGCTTGCGTCATCAATTCTTACAGGAACGCTTGCTTCAAAATTAAAAAAGCATGCAAAGCTGTCGGCACAAGCTGCTTTTCGTATGCAGATTTTGTTTGATACCGACCGATTGCTGCAAAAGGCAAAAGGCAGCGAGGAAATATTGAGTATAACCTGTATGCAGCTTTCAAAGCTTCTTGACCGCTGTATTGCAGCATATAAAGCCGATAAATCAAGCTTGTCAAAAGGGCAGATTTTTTCTGAAAAGGGCACAGACGATACGGAGAGGATATTAAATGATTCCGAACGAAAAGTTGCTGAGTGGGTGTATAAAAACGGGCGCTGCGCAGGTGCGACAACCTCGCATTTCGGCAACGCCGAATGTCTGTATTTCTCAATACGCATTGAAAAGCGGATATACGGCGTAATTGGGATTCCGATGGATAAAAACTCGGCAGATTCATTTGAAAACAGTGTGTTGCTGTCCGTTTTGAATGAATGTGCATTGGCTATGGATAACGCACATAATGCAGCGGAAAAAGAAAAGGCTGCCGATTTTGCAAAAAGCGAGCAGCTGCGTGCAGATCTTTTGCGTTCAATTTCTCATGATCTCCGCACACCTTTGTGTTCAATTTCCGGGAATGCGGATACTCTTTTACATAATTCCGATTGCTTGGACGAGGACACCAAGCATCGGATTTATACTGACATTTATGATGACTCCGAGTGGCTTACAGGCGTTGTTGAAAATCTTTTATATGTTACAAGACTCAATGACGGAAGGCTGAAATTAAATCTGAGCGACCAGCTTGCGGATGAGGTTATAGCTGAGGCTGTATCTCATTTATGCCGAAAATCGGCGGAGCATACAATAACCGTTCAATGTGAGGATTTATTGCTTGTTCGTATGGACGCACAGCTTATTATTCAGGTTTTGGTTAATTTGATTGATAATGCAATAAAATATACACCTGCCGGTTCTGAAATCCGCATAAGCACTCAAAAACAAGGAAATTATGCAGTGTTTAATGTGTCGGATAACGGAAACGGGATACCCGATGATGTAAAACCGCATATATTTGAGATGTTTTATACCGGGAAAAACAAGATTTCCGACAGCCGCCGAAGTTTCGGTCTCGGTCTTACGCTTTGTAAATCAATAATAGATGCGCACGGCGGAAACCTGGAGCTTTCGGACAACATACCGCACGGATGCAGTTTTAAATTTAATTTACCGATTAGCGAGGTGACTCTTAATGAATAAACCGCTTGTACTTGTTGTTGAGGATGACCGCCCCGTCCGCAACTTGATTGTTACAACTCTGAAATCCCACGATTACAGATATCTGACGGCGGAAAACGGAAAAACTGCGATTATGGAGGCATCATCGCATAATCCGGATATTGTTCTGCTGGATCTTGGACTGCCGGACATAGACGGTGCGGAGGTAATAACGAATATCCGAGGATGGTCTAATATGCCGATAATCGTTATCAGCGCACGCAGTGAGGATTCCGACAAAATCACTGCGCTTGATGCCGGAGCGGATGACTATCTGACAAAGCCTTTCTCTGTTGAAGAACTTCTTGCACGGCTTCGGGTAACACAAAGAAGATTGCTGCTGCTGAAAAGCAGTAATGACGCGGGAAAACCCGTTTTTCAAAACGGTGAACTCAAAATAGATTATGCAGCAAACTGCGTTTATCTGAAGGGTGAGGAAATGCATCTTACACCGATTGAGTATAAGCTTTTGTGCCTTTTATCGCATAATGTCGGAAAAGTGCTGACGCACACATATATCACTATGCAAATTTGGGGAAGCAGCCGGGAAAATGACATTGCTTCGATGCGTGTTTTTATGGCTACGCTCAGAAAAAAATTAGAACCGGAAAAAACAAGCCCTCAGTATATTCAAACGCATATAGGTATCGGATACCGAATGCTGAGGGTTGATTAGAATAGCACAAAGGTTTATGTTTTATCTGTTAGTCTGTAATTACAGGAGATTTAAAAAATGATGAAAAAAACGCTGTCCCTATTTTTGGCATTTTTCAAAATAGGTGCATTTACATTCGGCGGCGGTTACGCTATGATTGCACTTTTGGAGAATGAGTTTGTGGAAAAGAAAAAATGGATAACGAAAAATGAGTTTCTTGATATGGTTGCGATTGCAGAATCCACGCCGGGACCCGTTGCTGTCAACAGCGCCACATACATAGGATATAAAACAGCGGGCTTCAAGGGTGCGGCAGTATCTACTCTGGCAGTCTGCATACCGTCATTTGCTGTGATTTTCTGCATTTCGCTCTTTTTTGAGCAATTTTTGAAATTAACATATGTTTCATATGCATTTCGCGGAATACAAGTCTGTGTTATTTATCTTATCCTGTCTGCCGGACTGAAAATGCTGAAAAATATAAAAAAGACGGCATTTAACATCGTCATTTTACTATCGGTCATTGCTGCAATGGTGTCTTGCACTGTATTTTCCGTATCAATTTCTTCTGTTTGTTATATATTGATATGCGGTGTATTGGGCATGGCAGCATTCTTTCTGAAAAAGCTTAAGAAGGGATGCGATTGAAATGATATATATAAAGTTGTTTTTCAGTTTTTTAATGATAGGTGCATTATCCTTCGGCGGCGGCTACGGAATGGTTTCGCTTGTGCAGGAAACGGTTTTGTCAAACGGCTGGCTGTCTGAAAGTGAATTTATGAATTTTATAGCGGTTTCAGAATCAACCCCCGGACCGCTTGCGATAAATATGGCAACTTTTATCGGCTCAACGCAAGGCGGTATTTTAGGATCGCTTTTTGCAACAACAGGCGTCGTTTTGCCAT
Organism: uncultured Eubacteriales bacterium; assembly: GCA_900552775.1. Taxonomy (GTDB): domain Bacteria; phylum Bacillota; class Clostridia; order UMGS1883; family UMGS1540; genus CALCLY01. Next base: position 6,256 of record USAP01000053.1, read on the forward strand.
CGTTCATTATAATCCTTTTAATCTCGGCGGTCTTGAAAAATCTTTTGAAATATTCTGCGGTAAATGCTTTTTTATCAGGCGTACGCCCCTGTGTTGTGGGGATGATTCTTGCAACGGCAAGCGTTATGGCATTGTCATCGCTTTTGGGATTTGTTGATTTAAACACTGCCGCTGAGCCGGATATTGAATCGGTTATTATATTTGCAGCGCTTTGGTGTATACATATTATCTTCAAAAAAGTAAAAAAGAAAACACCGTCACCGATTTTAATGATTATATTATCGGCAGCGCTTGGTATCGTTTTTGGAACTGTTTAATACATAAAATTAAAAGCAATTCATTGCCGCTAAAATTGGTAACGAACTGCTTTTTTTGATAAAAGCACTTAATCTGCTAAAACAAATAATCCACCTTGTATTATGCAGGGCGGATTATTTTATGATAAACAGCTTTTTCAAGTTACATCACCAATGCTTTTTTCGGACAAAACCTTGCGCATTTACCACAGCCGATGCATTTATCATAATTGATAGTCGGAGCGTTGAAACCTTCTTGGTCAAGCGCACCGACGGGGCAAACTTTTACTGCCGGGCAGCTATGATTTTGCGGACAGTTTTCAATTATTATTCTTAATTGTTTTTTCATATTCATCACTCCTGATTCATATACAGTTTCAATTCATTTAAGATTTCGTCCTTTGGACGGTATCCTACAGAAGTTGAAACAATCTTGCCGTTTTTGAAAAGCACAAGCATCGGAATCGATGAAACTTTGAATTTCATTGCAAGCTCAGGTTCATCATCAACATTAACCTTTGCCACTTTAAGCACATCCGCATATTCGTCCGCAATTTCGCTTAAAACGGGAGAAAGCATTTTGCACGGTCCGCACCAGCTCGCCCAAAAATCAAGCAAATAAATCTTTTTCCATAGTCAGCCATCCTTGATTACAAAGTATTACTCTGCCGATAACTTCTTTTCAGTGTGTTTACAACATAATTGCGATTATGTTGTTTTTTTAACATCTTTTTGCAACTGTTTCATATGCTCTGTTCCGCTTTCCGCAGTGTAAATTCTTGTAGTGTTAATATTGGAATGTCCGAGTATATCAGCGAGTCTTACAATATCTTTTTGCAGGGAATAATACGTTCTTGCAAAAAGGTGGCGAAAGTTATGCGGAAACACTTTTTCTTTTGACACTCCCGCACTCTCACACAGCTCCTTTAACATTCTCCATATATTCGATCTGTCAAGAGGCGTACCCGTTCTCGTAACAAAGATGCTGCCGCTTTTGATACCCTGTTTCAACGCATACTTTTGCAGGATAATACACAGCTTTTTGGGCAGAAAAACCTGCCTTATTTTTCCCTTGCAGTTTATTATTGCCTGTCTGCGTTTTATGGCCTCAAATGTTATAAATTTAATTTCCGATACCCGAAGTCCTGTGCTTGCAATCGTCTGTATCAGATAATACAGCTTTTCGTTTTTCCTGTCCTTTGCTGCCGTCAGCAGTCTTTCATACTCTGTTTTTGCCAGTTCCTTTGACTTGTCTGCAAAATCTTGCGCTGTGTTTTCAATGTTTTTACCTTCATTTTGTGCCAATCGGCATATTCAAAGAACATATTGAGCGAGGACAGTATCGCATTAACACTTGCGGTTTTATATTGCGCAATCAGGCGTTCTTTATATTGAATGACCCTTTTAAAAAGGCTTATTTTAATTTTTTTATTTAACGATTAAATACCATAAACCGACGCAGAATTTTTATAGTATATTTGTACGAGCATTATTTTAATATTATTCTCATTTCATATCGGCGGCAATACATTGGTCGATTAATGATTTCAGCTTCTCCATTTGTGATTTGCCGGTAACAGCGCCGACAATCGGTTCTCCGACGATGCTGCCGCTGCGGTCAACCACATATGTTGTGGGATAGGCGTATACATTTTCGACAAACTTTCCTGCCTCGCTGTCAGAATCAAAGTATACGTTACGGTAGGAAACGCCTTTATTTTTCAAAACTGCCTTTGCCTCGGATATTGCCGCCTCATCTCCGTCCAGCGTGAAAGAATTTATTCCGATAAGAGAACCGCCTTTCCCGGAAAGCTCCTTATTCAGCGCATCGAGTTCGGAAAGCTCACCCACGCAGGGAGAGCAGGTAGTAAACCAAAAGTTTACCACCGTGACAGCATTGCCTGAAAACAGCTCATCACTCTTTATTTCGTTCCCGTCCAGATCCTTCCCTTCAAAGGACGGAAAATTCTTCATGCTGCCGTTATCGGATGGTATACTCATATCATTATCCGCCGATTTTTGCGCTGCATCCGGATATTTTTTTTCAATCATAGTCAGCTTATTTTCAATATCCCGGATTTTCTCCGCTTCACCCTTAAGCAATTTAAGCTCGTCCTCCGTAAACCGTTCCTTGATGGTGTCAATGGTTTTGAGAAGAAAATCACCGTAGTTTTTACCGTCCTCCTGCAGAGTCATACCTTTGTCCGCCGCCGCAAAAACCTGTTCCCAAAGCTTTGTATTCTCTGCCAGAATCGCATTTTCACGTGCCATCAGTTCTTTATGCATTGCTACCGCTTCTTTGGCATTTTTCGGTTCATTTTCCATACCGTTCAATTTGTTTTTATCCGCCGTTGTGCAGGCTGCCGTAACCAACACCACCAGCGCAAGCGTCAGCACCGCTGTTATAAGTTTCTTTATATTCATGTTTATTCCTCCTGATTTTTTATTTATTATCTGCGGCGTTTTCGCCGCTTTTATCTTTACCTTCTCCGAAGCCGTAATGAAAACTAACAGCATTTGTCGGACATTCCCGGACGCACATACCGCAGCGAATACATTCGGTATGGTTAGGCGTTTTCGTTACGTCCACAGCCATTTTGCAAGCTTTTGCGCATTTTCCGCAGGTTACGCATTTGCCGGTATCCACTTTCATTTGAAACAGCGAAACCTTGTTCAGCAGGGCATAGAACGCACCAAGCGGACACAGCCATTTGCAGAACGGTCTGTAAAAAAACACGCTTACCGCAGTTACCGCAATCAAAACACTGAATTTCCAAGCAAACAATGCTCCGAGTGCAGACCGAATACCGGAATTGACAACGGACAGCGGAATTGCCCCCTCTAACACACCCTGCGGACAAATATACTTGCAGAAAAAGGGGTCACCCATTCCGACATCGTTTACCGCCAATGCCGGCAACAGAAACACCGTTACCAAGAGAACAGCGTATTTAATCCAAGTCAAATATTTCAGCTTTTTAGTTGAAAACTTTTTTGTCGGGATTTTATGCAGCAGCTCCTGAAACCAGCCGAACGGACATAAAAAGCCGCAGATAAAGCGTCCCAGCAATACTCCGAGCAATATAAGAGTTCCTGTAATATAATATGAGAAACCATACTTTGCAGATCCCGCCACCGTCTGAATCGCACCGATAGGGCAGGCTCCGGATGCCGCAGGACATGAGTAGCAGTTAAGTCCCGGCACACATACTGTTTTTCCGGCTCCCCGATAAATTTCGCCCTTCAGAAAATTTGGCAAATGCAGGTTGCTCAACAGTGCCGCCGCTGCCTGAATGTACCCGCGAAAGCGAGTCAATTTTTGTGATATACCTGAAAATTTCTTACCCAATTCCTACACACTCCAGACATAACCTGATTGCCTTGCTCAGCACGGTCGCCGCCTCACCCCGCAAAGCTCCGGCGCACAGCATTACTGTTCCGACAGCCAAAAGCAAAGCCTGCGCCGCCTTTTTCCAATGCATATATTGCCACATCCTTTCTTTATCCGCTTTCGGATTATATATTGTTTTCCGTTTTACATTCCGGGCAGATTCCCTCGAACACGGCTCTGTGACGAAATACCGTGTAACCGGTCGCATTTGCAACCTTTTCATCCGGATCGGAAAGATAATTAAACGGAATATCCGTTACCTTTCCGCACTTAAGACAGATAATATGATAGTGAAGGTCTGTTCTCAAATCATATCTGTCTGCACCCGGCACCTTGATATGCAGTATTTCTCCGTCCTCTGACAGACAGTTTAAATTGCGGTATACGGTACCCTGACTGATTTTTCCGTCAATTGCATGAACCTCCTCACATATCGTGTTGGCGGTCGGATGATCTGTGTGGTTTCTGACCGTTTCCAGAACGATTCTGCGCTGTTTTGTTTCCCTGTGTTTCAGCATTATTTATGCACTCCCCTAAGTTTTGTCATATTTCAAATTTGTTATTCAGCGTCTGTCAAGCGGAACATATTCCCCGCATGGAGCAACAACAGTATATGTTGGAGAAATGCCTTCATTAAATTTTTATTGGTTCTTGCTCTCGCATATTTATTGCTTTTCATAATCACTTCATACTTTTTATATT
>USAP01000054.1 GCA_900552775.1 uncultured Eubacteriales bacterium
GCAGACAGAACAGGTTACAACTGCTCTTGCAAAAGGTTCCAAACTTTTGGTTGTAAACGTTGTTGACACAGGATCAAATGATGCGGCACAGAATATTATTAACCAGGCGAAAGAAAGAAACGTTCCCGTAATATTCTTTAACCGCTCGGTAGAAGAATCGGTTGTAAGCAGCTACGACAAATGCGTGTTTGTAGGAACAGATTATGAGATGGCAGGACATATGCAGGGCGAAATGATAGGCAAATATCTTGTAGATAATTTTGATGCTGTTGACTTAAACGGTGACGGAAAAATAAGCTACGTTATGTTTAAAGGTCAGGAAGGAAATATGGAAGCTATAGCGCGTACACAATACGGTGTTGAAGATGCAAACAAGATTTTGACAGAGGCCGGCAAACCTGAACTTTCTTTCTATGACGCTTCGAACTCAAACAAATATATTGTTGACCAAAACGGTCAGTGGTCATCGGCGGCGGCAACGGATTATATGAGCACAATTCTTGCTCAGTACAGCGTTGCAAACAATAATATGGTTGAGCTTGTTATTGCAAACAATGACGAAATGGCTTTGGGCGCATTGTCAGCTTTGCAGACGGCAGGTTACAATAACGGAACGGGAAAAACAATTCCCGTGTTTGGAGTTGACGCGACAGACGCTGCAAAATCCGCTATAGGAAAAGGTACAATGATAGGAACAATCAAACAGGATGCAGACGGAATGGCAGAAGCGATTACGACAATTGCACAGAATTATCTCGGAGATAAAAATGCATTTGACGGACTTGACAGCAGCGAAACAGTAGGCACATGGAGAATAAATATTCCTTATTCGACATATATGAATGAGTAGTTTTAATTATACGGAGGCGCTGAATTCAGCGCCTCCGCAAGGAAACGGGGTATGGGCTTATGGCAAATAATACAAATCTTAAAGAAAAACCCGTTCTTCTGAAAATGGAGAACATTGAAAAAGCTTTCCCCGGCGTAAAGGCGCTGGACAAGGTAAATCTCAGCGTAAAAGCCGGCACGGTTCATGCGCTTATGGGGGAAAACGGAGCCGGAAAATCCACACTTATGAAATGTCTGTTCGGTGTATATAATAAAGACAGCGGAAAGATTTATTTGGACGGCAACGAGGTTGATTTTAAAAATTCAAAAGAAGCTTTGGAAAACGGCGTTGCAATGGTGCATCAGGAACTTAATCAGGCTTTGAAACGCAATGTTATGGACAATATGTGGCTCGGAAGATTTCCTACCGTAGCCAAAGGTATACCCATTACAAGCGAGAAAAAGATGTATAACGAAACGCGTGAGATTTTCAAAAAGCTTGAGCTTGATATAGATCCGAAAACCGTGATGGGTACAATGCCGGTATCTCAAAGACAGATGGTGGAAATAGCTAAAGCGGTTTCGTATAATTCGAAAGTTATTGTGTTTGACGAACCTACGTCATCGCTTACGGAGGAAGAGGTTGAACACCTTTTCAAAATAATAAATATGCTTCGGGACAGAGGCTGTGCAATAATTTATATATCGCATAAAATGGCGGAGATTTTGCGTATATCCGATGAAGTTACAATAATGCGCGACGGAAAATGGATTGCAACTCGGGAAGCCAAAGACCTTACTATGAATGAAATTATAAAGCTTATGGTTGGCAGAGAGCTTACTCAGGTTTATCCTCCAAAAACAAACAAGCCGGAAGGTGTACTTTTGGAGGTCGAAGGATTGAGTGCAGAGTATTCCAAGCTTCGCGATGTTTCGTTTAAAGCACGCCGCGGCGAGATACTCGGCGTTGCGGGGCTTGACGGTTCCGGCAGAACGGAACTTTTGGAAAACATATTCGGTGTTGCAACAAGAAAGTCAGGAACCATTAAAATAGACGGCAAAGCGATAAAAAACAGAAATGCCGGCGAATCAATCAAAAACGGTTTTGCGCTTCTTACTGAAGAAAGACGTGCAACGGGTATTTTTTCAATACTGAATATTCGCGAAAACGCGACAATAGCAAGTCTTGATAAATGTAAAACAGGACCGTTTCTGAGTAAGGCAAAGCTGAAGAAGAACACCGAGTGGTGTATAATATCCATGAGAGTTAAAACGCCGAGTCAGGAAACAAAAATCCGTTCTCTCTCGGGCGGAAATCAACAGAAGGTGATTTTGGGAAGATGGCTTCTTACAGAGCCTACTGTGCTTTTGCTTGACGAGCCGACAAGAGGTATAGATGTTGGCGCAAAATATGAGATATATCAGCTTATTATAGATCTTGCCGAAAAAGGAAAAACGGTTATAATGGTGTCATCGGAAATGCCGGAACTTCTCGGTGTGTGCGACAGAATTCTTGTTATGTCGGGCGGAAAACTTGCCGGCGAAGTTGATGCTTCAACTGCTACACAGGAAGAAATAATGAGCCTTGCGGCAAAATACGTATAATAACAGTTAGAGGTTTAGTCTAATACCGAGTATTTTAACAAAGCGAAAGCGGAAATCAATCGTTTGTAATCAGATTTTTTATTGTCTGCTTTCGGCTAAGGAGGAAACAAAATGTCAGACGCAACAACAAAAAGAAAAGGACGTTTGTCATCATGGATTGATGATTTCAAACAAAAATCCGGAGACGACAAGCGCAGAGCAATAACGGATTTGCTCTTTAACAATGCAATGTATATAATTATACTTATTGCGGTAATTTATATAGCAATACGGGTTCCGGCATTCCTTACGGTTTCGTCGGTGGTTAATATTATCTCTCTTACAGCAGCAAAGCTTCCTATTGCATTGGGAATAGCGGGTGCCATAGTACTCACAGGAACAGATATTTCCGCCGGACGGTGCGTGGGACTTACGGCTTGTATTGCCGCATCGCTATTGCAGATGACGGAGTATGCAAATAAAATATTTCCGAACATAGGAGTTATGCCTCTTTGGGCAGTACTGCTTCTGGTTATTGCGGTAGGTGCGGTTATCGGATTTGTAAACGGCTTTTTTGTAGCAAAGTTTAAACTGCATCCGTTTATAGTAACGCTTTCGACACAGCTTATTGTTTTCGGACTTGTGCTTATGTATCTTATGCTTGGCGGCAATAACGGACAGACGCTTTCCGGTCTCGACCCGGTTTATACGGATTTTGTGCGCGGAACACTGTTTAAAATAGGCGATGTAGCTGTTCCGAAATATGTTTTGTATTCAATTATCCTGACAGGCATAATGTGGGTAATATGGAATAAAACAAAGTTTGGTAAAAATATGTTTGCGGTAGGTTCAAACGAAGAAGCTGCGAATGTTTCGGGTGTTAATGTTTTCTGGACAATAATCATGGTATTTGTTCTGGCAGGCGTTATGTACGGTATAACAGGTTTTATAGAAGGTGCGCGTATTGCTTCCTGTTCGGCAAACACAGGTTTAAACTATGAATCGGACGCTATCGCGGCATGCGTTATAGGCGGTGTATCGTTTGTCGGAGGTACAGGTAAAATAAGCGGCATTGTAGTGGGAGTTTTCCTGCTCCAGATAATATTTGTCGGACTTAACTTCCTCTCTGTCGACGCAAACATGCTTTATGTTATAAAAGGTCTTATAATCCTTGTTGCATGTGCTATTGATATGAGAAAATACCTGGCTCGTAAATAAAATAATTAAATGACAGAGCTGCGGTAGAAAAATTACTGCAGCTCTGTTTTCGGATAGGGAGCAAAATTACTTATGAGTGAACGCGGACATCGGAACGGGGGTTATTATGGAGAATAAAAAAGCTGATACGGAAAAAACAGAACGCCGCAAAGGCGGACTGTATGCAAAGGTGAACATGTCCGTGAAAAGCGCCAATATTATGGTGGCAACGCTTGTGATATTGCTTGTTGCGGCGCTTATATTTGTGGTAAGTCACAGCGGATTTACAGTGAAATTCGATACGGACGGCGGTTCGCATGTTGAGAGTGTTAAGGTTATGCATTCGAATTATATAAACGTTGATCCGCCGGTAAAGGAAGGATGGAAGTTCAAAGGCTGGTATAAAGACCGTGCCTGCACCGAAGAATGGAATATGTCTGAGGATACAGTGACAGACAGCATGACGCTTTATGCCGGCTGGGAAAAGGTATGAAATCTTACGGGATTTGTATTGATTTTATTTAAATTTAATGGTATACTTTTGATATGGTATTGCAGAAACTTATATTTTGGAGGAAGATGCAATGAAGTATACCGTTTTGGTGGTCGAAGATGAATTTGAACAGCGAAGAGCAATTGTAGAAAGAGTTAAGTGGGAAAATGCGGGCTTTGAAGTTGTTGGAGAAGCGGAAAACGGAATAGAAGCGCTTGATCTTGTTGAAACACTTGAACCCGACCTTATTCTTACCGACATAATGATGCCTATAATGTCGGGGCTTGAACTTGCCGTAAAAGTGCGGCAGATTCGCCCTGCCACTCAGATGGTTATATTAAGCGGATATGATAGATTTGAGTATGCAAAAGCAGCTATTGACTGTAACATTATAAGTTATCTTTTAAAACCTATTTCTTCTGATGAAATGAGCGAGGAGCTTTTTGAAATACGCCGTCGCATGGATGAAAAGCTCGGAAGTGTTATTTCCGCACCGGACGAAGACATCAAAAACAAGCTGCACAGTCTGTCTCTGGAACGTTTTTTACTTCCGCTTATGCTTGGCAGCAGTGAGCGTTTGCCGAATGAAGAGGAACTTTATACAAAAGCACGGGAATTGGGAATAGTTGAAGACGGAAAAACTGCGCGCTTTTGCGTACTTGTTTCAAAATATGCCGATAATGAGGGGAATCAATGCACAGAGGAAAAGCATACGGATTTTGTCGATACAGTGCTGGCGCATTATATGTATTCGGTGAGTTTTGTTGTATACGGCCGAGTGGTTACACTGTGCGTGACGGAAAAAGAAGATGAAATATCAAATATAATGGAGCTTCCGCTGAGAGAGCTTGTTCAGACAGCAAAGAGAATGCTGCATCAGAGCTGCACTATAGGCGTAAGCCGTGATTTTACGGCTTTGAAAGATTGTGCCGGAGCATATTTTCAGGCGGTAACCGCAAGACGCTATACGGCAGACGGCGCAGGAGAAGTAAGATTTATAAATGACCAGGAACATAATGACGAACTGGAAATTGACAAGGTGGAAAAAACCGTTTTAAAGCTTGAGCAGCTTTTAAAAGTCGGCAACAGAGATGAGCTTCGCAGTTTTATTGAAGATCTTTTTGCTAAGAGCACACCAGAAAATGCGGACTTGCTGGTGGCGCAGATTATTGCTACGATATACAGAGTTGTCAGCAACGTTACGGATGATAAGTCCGAAATATTAAAACTTTTGTCCTCCAATCCGATTTTTGCGCGTATTACATCTCACAGCAGCGAATCGGGTATGAAAAATGAGTTAATTGATTTTTGCGACAGTGCAAAAACCATGATTTCAAATATGCAGAAGAGAGACAGTGAAGTTCTTTGCGACAAAGTTGTGCAGATAATAGACGAAAGATTTTCTGACGAAGAACTTTCGCTGACGGGAGTAAGCAATGAACTTGCCGTAAGCCCGAATTATTTGAGCGCATTAATAAAAAAGACCAAAAAGAAAAATTTTATTACACTGCTTACGGAACGCAGAATGAATGCGGCTCATGATATGCTTGTATGTTCCAATATGAAAATTCTTGAGATTTCGGAAAAGTGCGGTTACAGCGATCAGCATTATTTCAGCTATTGTTTTAAAAAGTTTTACGGTGAATCGCCGAATAAGGTTCGGAATACAAACAGGAGTGATAATTAAAACATGAAAAAAAAGATACACCGTAAAGCGGTGAGCTTATCAGCAATATCTGTGCTTTCAATAGCAATCGCCATGATTACGGCGGTTACACTGTGCGTTGCGGTTTTTGTATCTTTGTACAGCAATGCGCTTATGCGTGACGTACGTGTAAATTCGGAACAGATTGTGGGACAGACAGAGCTTGCCGTAAATAATTTTTTTGATTCTATGAAAAGCAAACTTATGCTTATCCGCGATGTGGTTGAAAACACGGAAAACGATGATGAACTCAAAAGCCGTCTGTCGACGCTTACTTATGTGCAAAATGATATTTATGCCGTGACTATTTACGGAGAAAACGGAGAAATATTAAGCTCCATCGGAAATGCCGCAGAGCTTAAAAAACATATATATAAAGATTTGTCTTTTGACAAAGAACTTTTTGACTCCGGAGATGAGATTGTGTTTTCCGAGCCGCATGTTCAGACCCTTTTTAAAGACAGTTATCCGTGGGTTATAACGACTGCTCTTAGAATGAGGAAAAATGTTTTGGACGGCGCATATATAGCAGTTGACTTCAAATTTTCCGAAATCGCCGCTTATATAGACAATGTCGGAGTCGGGAGACAGGGATATTGTTTCATTGAGGACAAAAACGGAAATATTGTATATCATCCGCAGCAGCAGCTTTTGTTTTCCGGACTTAAGAGTGAAAAAACAGAATATATAAAACAGCTCCCGGACGGCTTGACAAGCGAAGAAAATGTAGTTTACAGTATAAAAACCCTCAGCGGAAGGCAATGGCGTATTGTCGGACTCAGTTTTACGGGAGAGATTGCAGCAGAGGGGGAGAGACAGATAGCGCTCAGTATCCTTGTGTCTTTTGTATGCTGTGTGATTATTTGTCTGGTAGTTCTTGCGGTTTATTCAAAAATTGTTAACAGACCCGTAAAGGAGCTCATAGATGCCATGAAACATTTTGAGAAAGATACGGATAATTTCAGTTTTAACGAAAAAGATGAAAAAGTAAGTGAGATTAAGATTTTGTCGGATTCTTTCGGTCATATGTCAGTCAGGATAAAAGAACTTATGGAAAAGGTGCGCCGGGAGGAAACAGAACTTCGCAAAACAGAGCTTAAAGCTTTGCAGGCTCAGATAAATCCGCATTTTCTTTACAATACGCTTGACTCAATTCAGTGGATGTGCGAGCGCGGGGAGACGGATAATGCTTCAAAAATGGTAGGCGCTCTGGCAAAGCTTTTCAGAATAAGCATAAGCCGCGGACATGAACTTATAACAATAAAAGATGAGATAAACCATGTGAAAAACTATCTTGTAATTCAAAGTTTCCGTTACAGAGAACAGTTTTCTTACAGTTTTGAAGTTGATGAAAAATTGGAGACATTTCTTTGCAATAAGATAACGCTCCAGCCTCTTGTTGAAAATGCAATATATCACGGAATAGATCGCTTGGTTGATGAGGGTGAAATAAAGATCACCGTAAAGGAAGCGGAGGATGATCAAAACGATATTCTCATGATTGTTGAAGATAACGGCGTAGGAATGAGTGAAGAACAGTGCCGAAAGATTCTGTGCAAGGAACGCAGCGATTCAAGCGGAATCGGGGTGAAAAACGTAAATGACCGACTGAAAATCTATTTCGGTGAAAAGTACGGACTTACGGTAAAAAGCGAACTTGACGTCGGAACCGTTATGACGGCAAGAATTCCGAAAATAGCAAAGGAGGAGCAAAATGAAAATTAAAAAGATTTTATCTGCTCTTTTATGTCTTCCGCTTTTACTTATTTCGTCTTGTTCGGGAGGAAATAATGTAGAAAAAAAGGTTGCTGTTATCGTAAAAGCGCTTGACTCGGATTTTTGGCACAGTGTAAAAAGCGGTGTGGATGCCGCGGCAACGGAATATAATGTCAATGTTACATTTTGGGGACCGGGAAGCGAAGAAGATTACGAGGCGCAAAACAGACTTATAGATAATGCGGTGCGTGACGGAGCCGATGCAATAGTTTTGTCGGCAATAGACTATGAAAAAAATGCAGAGGCGGCAGAACGCGCAATGCAGGCGGGAACACGCGTAATTACAATAGACAGCGATATAGATTCCGACGGCGTGAGTATGTTTATAGGAACAGATAACGTTGAAGCCGGGCGTAAGGCGGCAGAAGCGGCAATAAACGGTTTCGGCGACGGCAGACAGATAAATATCGGGATTGTAAATTATTATAAAAGCACGGAAAATGGAATGCAGCGCGAAAAAGGCTTCAGAGATTATTTAAAAGACACGGAAAATGCAAATATTGCTGTGTCTGTCAATGTAAGCAGCAATACGGAAAGTGTTTCCGAGGCAGTGAGTGCTCTTTTAAATGAACATCCGGAAATAAATGTTTTGGTTGGATTCAATGAGTGGATGACGCTCGGAATCGGATATACAATAAAACAGCTTGATTTGTCTGACAAAGTATACGCTGTGGGATTTGATAGGAATTCGGTTTGTATAGGTATGCTGGAAACAGGCGAAATCGATACGCTTATAGTGCAAAATCCTTTTGCCATAGGGTATCTCGGTGTTAAAAATGCGGCGAAGGTGATATCCGGAGAGACAGTTTTCGGCAGGGAGTTTTATACGGAATCTGTTGCGGTAAATAAGGAGAATTTATTTGATGCTGACATTCAAAAACTTGTGTTTGAGTTTGATAAACATTAATTAAAAGGAGGGTAAAAACATGTATGAAGCAAGTGAAAACAGGTATGAAGAAATGACGTATAACAGGTGCGGAAACAGCGGATTGAAGCTTCCGGCGTTTTCGCTTGGGCTTTGGCATAATTTTGGCGATACATCACCGTACGAAAATATGAAAAAGCTGTGTTTTACCGCGTTTGACAACGGTATAACTCATTTTGATCTGGCAAATAATTACGGCCCCGGACCCGGAAGCGCGGAAACAAACTTCGGGAAGATTATGCGCGAAGAAATGCATATGTACCGTGATGAGATGATAATAAGCACAAAAGCCGGTTATGAAATGTGGGACGGACCTTACGGAAACATGGGCAGCAGAAAGTATCTTTTGGCAAGTCTGGATCAGAGTCTTAAACGTATGGGACTTCAGTATGTTGATATTTTTTATCATCACCGCCCCGATCCTGAAACGCCGCTTGAAGAAACGATGGGTGCTTTGGCTTCTGCGGTTGAAAGCGGAAAAGCGCTGTATGTCGGCTTGTCAAATTATGACGGCGAGCGACTTAAAGCAGCCTGTGAAATCCTTGCGGATCTTAAATGTCCTTTCATAATAAACCAAAACAGGTATTCGATTTTTGACAGAACAATAGAAGAAAACGGTCTTAAAAAAGAGGCTTATAAGCTCGGAAAAGGTATAATTGCATTCAGCCCGTTAGCTCAGGGGCTGCTTACGGACAGATATTTAAACGGTATTCCGAAAGACAGCCGTGTTGCAACGGACGGAAGATTTTTAAAAGAATCGGCAATAACTCCGGAAAGATTAAATCAGATTTCAGCACTTTCCGAAATTGCTGCGCAGAGGGGGCAAACGCTTGCCGAAACAGCGCTTGCGTGGATTCTGCGTGACGGAATAATAACATCGGTTCTTATAGGCGCTTCAAAGCCCTCGCAGATTCTTGACAATATCAAAGCAACTAAAAACACGCATTTTTCCGATGAGGAGCTTGAAAAGATAGACAGAATATGCAATATTAAATAATCTGTTTATTATTCTGCATGTTCTTTCTTTTGCTTCTTCTCACGCGGTTTATATGGCGTTCGAAGTCGCCGCTGTTTAAAAGCTCTGTGAGAACGAACTGCTCGAAGGTCGGAACGGTGCAGGAATAGAAACCGAGTTTTTCTTCAAATGTTTCCAAAAGTGAATCAGGAATAACCATATATCCCACTCGCAATGAGGGGGATATTGTTTTTGAGAAAGTATTGAGATAAATTACATTACTTCCTTCGGACAAAGCAAAGAGCGTTTCCGTGGGTTTTGAGGAAACAGAAAATTCTGATTCAAAATCATCTTCAATTATGAATCTGCCGCTTTGCTCCGCCCAGCGGATATATTCATGCCTTTTTGTTGCCGATGCGGTGCAGAGACTCGGATAGCTTCTGTAAGGAGTTGTGTGCAAAACGGAAGCGCGTGTTGAGGCGAGAGCAAGGCTGTCTATTCCGTCATTTGTAAGCGGCAGCATTTCAAAATCTATATCCTCTGCCTGATATACTTGTTTGATTTTTTGATATGAAGGCTTTTCAATGGCAAACATTTTGTCGCGCCCCAGCAGATCAACAATAAGCCCGTATAAGTATTCCGCTCCCGAACCTATAACAATTTGATTTATATCGGCATAAATTCCGCGGTTGCCGGCAAGATAGCGCCTTATTGCTGTTCTGAGCTCAATGCGCCCGGTGTTCGGAGATCTTTCAAGAAGAACATCGTGATAATCGGAAAGCACGCGTCTCATAGTTCGGCTGAGGACGGATATCGGGAATACGGCTTCTTCGTTTGTCTCATTCTCGTGCAGAATATTTTGCGTATTAACGGAATCCGTTACGGCAAAACCGTCCGAACTTTTGAAAATTACATAGTATCCGCTTCTCTCACGTGATGCCGCATAGCCTTCGTCACACAGACAGGCATATGCGTGCTCTATTGTGATTGTGCTGACGCCGCTTTCCTCGGCAAGCAGTCTTTTTGACGGAAGTTTTGCACCGTATCCGTATATACCGCTTACAATGTCATCGCGCAGCTGTTTGTAAATCTGTAAATATGCGGGTCTTTTGTTTTTGTCAATCGTATATTTCATCTGGCTATATATTTTTCTCCTGTTTTGAATATTTTATAT
>USAP01000055.1 GCA_900552775.1 uncultured Eubacteriales bacterium
GTGCGGGACGTGATGTACGCCTACAAGGGTGGCTGGATGTATCATGCCATGGACGCGGACAAAACCTACAGCGCCGAGTACCTGTTCCAGCGGTACCTGACCAGCGTGGGCCGGAACGCCAACCTGCTCATCGGCTGCATCCCGGACACCGACGGCCTGATCAGTGAGGATCAGGTAGACTCCTTCCGCAGCCTGGGCGAGCTGGTGAACCGGGAACTGGGCGTTCACGCGGGCATGACGGAAACGCTGCTGGATGGCGAACGGATGGAGGTCTGGTTCGACGGCCCGGTGGACGCGGAATATATCGAGCTGATGGAGGACCAGACCGAAGGCCAGCATGTGCTGGAGTGGGTGGTGGAGACCCGCTGGCCCGCCTATATATACATTTTGCTGTCGGAGTTTGACAGGGTGACAGCGCCGTCATTTTTATATGTTCCGCCGTAGTATTTTAAATTATCAAATATTATAAAGCAATCGTCACCCGGTGCGTCATACCAATATTTAAGAGCCAAGGTAATACTTTTTGTTTTTCCGTACGAAGCGGGAACGCTTGCCTCATCGGTTAAAGTAAGCATTAAAGCTCCGTTGAGATAAATGCTGAGCTTCGGAGTTGCTGCAGTTTTATCAAGAGTAACAGCAAGCTTGTTCCATTTGTTTTCTTCGGGATTTCCGCTTAGAACTGCCTTCCAGTATCCCGACTGCATTGAATTGTTTTTAGCATATAAACCGCGTATGGAATTTGTGCCGTCACTGAGCATTATTTCCGCCCAAGGACGCTGGTTTTCTTTTGCGGACGGGTTGTTTGAAAGATTTGAATAAAACTCTGTTTCAAACGTTGCCGTGTCTCCCATATCAGCGGTGTTAAATGTAATTCCGAGCTCCTTTGAGCCGCTTTGATTTGTTGTTTTCAGAGCTGTGATTTTCAAAGCTTCATCATTTAAGCTTTTTCCTCCGAAGCCGTAAACCGTGGTAGTTTTAAATAATGATGAATCTATATTTGCCGTATATGATAATTCATAATCCGAAACGGCATTTTTGTATGTACCCGAATAAAGCTCAAGATTGTCTACAGCCGCAAAACAGTTTTCTCCGGGTGCGTCATACCAGTAATTAAGCGAAAACTCAACCGATGCCGGCGCAGAAAAATTTTCCGGCAAAAGCGTGTCAAGAGCTGCGGCTTTAGCGCCGTTTAAATAAAAAGCAGCAATATTTTTCGTCATGTCAATGGAAACGGCATATGTGTTCCACTGATTTTCAAAAGAGTTTCCCGATGTAACGGAAGTCCATTTTGTACCTGCAACAACCTGCGTCTTTTTTACATAAATCAGGCGTGCGCTTTTTCCGCTTGCGTCTTTTAATGAAACTTCCAATGTCGGCATTTGAGCTGAGCCTGTTCTTGAAGTCAGATTAGTGTAAAACTGAAAAGCTGTCGTAATATTATTGCCGTAGTTTTTGGATACGGGAACACTTGCCGTAAGCGCTTTATACCCCGTTGTTTCATCGGTTTGTTTTGAACTGAGCTTTAATGCTTTGTCGTTTTCTTGTTTTCCACCGATTCCTCCCGCAAGCTCGTAACTCATAAGCTCGGGACGTGTGTTTGAAATTGAAAAAGCACTTTCATTTTCAAAACCTATTGAAAGCGGTGCTGCTTCGCCGTAAACGGCGGACAAAGGAATTGTCGCGGCAAACAATGCCGTACTGAGAATTAATGCTGCAAGTTTTCTTTTCTTCATAAATACTTACCCCCCAAAAAAATTTATTTAACCGTATGTGCACTGACAAGCGGTGTTCTGTCCTCCCACGAGGAAATTATCATACATTTTATTTCAAGGTTTTGCGTATCCCTCACACTGCCTAAAACTTCAGAATTAATTATATCTTCTGCGCCAGGAGCAATTTCAAATTTTTTACTTTTAATACTTGCTATTTTACCGCAGTTTCTTATTGTTACGACTATTGTAAAGCTTTGGTTTTCGCCTGACTTATTTTGTATTTTCAGCTTTGCGGAAATCGGATCACCGCTTAAAGTCTGTGACGGAAAAAGAATTTTTTTATCTCCGCAATAAATATTTACATCAGAGAATATCAAATCTTCCGCTGCATAAGATGCCGCTGCACGTGCGGTAAATTCGCCGTCCGAAACAAATATATAATATGTTTCACCGGGGTAAAATCCGCTCTCAGACGTAATTTCAAGATATCCGCCGCTAAGTTTTACATCCGATATACTCATTTCATATCCGTTTGACATAAGTTTTATTTTATCTGCTGTAACATCTGAAAGGCTGATATCGGTATCGGTTTTAAGCTTAACAGAATCATGATTCATATTTACCGAAGAAAATCCCGTAAAATCATTAAATCCCGTAACTTTAACATTGTCTATTCCCACACCGGCTTTTTGCGTTATTCCATCAGACAAATACCGTCTCGGAACAATTTTCCATGTTTGAAAATCCGATATTTCCGGTTCGAAATTTTCCTTAGTTAAAACTTCGTTTTCGTTAACAAAAATCCTTCTTATATGATTTTTGAAGTCGAACAACATGGTTACGTGGAACCATTCGCCTACGGGATAATTTATTTCCGTACCGCTTATTTTTCCGCTGTATGAGAAGAAATTATTAAGTACGGAAAAAAACTTTCCGTTTGTAAGCGATCTAAATTCATACGAAACTCCGTCAATTCCTGTTGCGAGAAACAAGTCGTGTTCAAATACAACAGTGCTTGTCTGTCCGACACAATGTCCGTTTATCTGTGCAAAATTCGTAGAACCGTTATCGCTGTAGCACTCCGGAGTAGGTTCATAATATGCGGCTATATCGTCATCGGTACCGCCGGCACCTTTTACAGGAGTACCCGTAACATAGCCGCTTTTGTACGGTGAACACCAAGTCTTGTTAAATCCGTCAACACCGCCGGAATAGGTATTGTAGTCCTCAGAAAACAATTCGCTTGTTTTCCCGCGCTCTGATACCTTAAATGTTATTTCGGTGTTATCAGCAGTTCCGTCTTCATAAAGAATATTGGCTTCAAGCGTATGAATACCCATGCAAAGTTTTTCGGGGAGCGCCGCAAAACATTCACCCACACCCGCACTTGTAAACTTTTTATCGCCGTCAAGAATAAAATGTATTTCCCCGCTTTTCGGAATACGTATCCTAATCCTATTAAATTCGGAATCCACCGACGCACCGTTTAGAGGTTCCAAAAATTCCGGCTTCTCTTCAGCGTATATCGGCATTACGAAGCATATCGAAAATACTGCAACAAGTAATGTCATAATTTTAATAAGTCTGCGCAAATAAATCACCTCACTATTTTTTATATGCACCGAATTCAAGCAACGAAAACCAATTCGTTACATCGGCCCCGTGTGCAACACATCTTATAAACCTTGTTCTGCCCGGAATTTCAAGACGTTCATATTCTGCCGTTTTTCCGCTTGACTGACCGCTGTATACTTTCTTGTAGTCAATGCCGTTTTCGGAATATAAAATTTCAAAATTATTTTTTCTTGCCGTTCCTTCGTAAATTGCATAAAATATACCGTCAATATCCTGCACCGTTCCGAAATCATATTCAACAAATGCGCCGTCGAGAGAGGTTGCCCATCTTGTTTCAAGATTTCTGTCGTAAAGATTGTCGGGGCCGTTTACGGCTTCCGGTATATTGCTGGCAAAAATTGTCTTGTGCGGCAAGGCGCTTCCGATAAATCCTATTTGCGGTTTTGCGCCGGTCATTTCATCCGAAACATTTATTTCTCTTTGCGTATCAATTTTAAAATTAATACTGTAGCTTTGCGTTTTCCTTCCTTCTGCAGAAACATATACTCTTGTTGTACCGAAAATGGAGTCAGCGTTTTCGACGGTTATTGTTCCCTCATCCGATTTTGCCGTTATAAGCGGCGGTTCTTTTGCGTCAACAGGTATTGTCACGGTATAACTCCTGATATTCGGACTGAAATCAAGTATTTTTTCACCGTCGGCCGATATTTCGGACGCCGTAAGCCTTTTTTCCGACTCGCCCTCTAAAAGCACCCAATTTGAAATCGGTGTATTGTCGGCAGGAGTCAGATTATATTTATCGTTTATCGGAGAAAGCTTTACCGTTATATTTATTTTACCTGAGCCTTTGGCGCGTATTGCAAGCTTTCTGCCCGTATTTACAGCCTGTCCTTCAACTGACGGTACATGCTCAAACGGTTTTGGATCCATGTCGAGTATTTCCCACTCGTCCGCATTGCAGATAACGCTTACGAGACACTGCTTGCCCGCGTAATTTAAAACCGCTTCGTTTCCGTTTATGCCGATTGAAGCCGGAGTATGCATAAACCAATAAATCTCGCTGTCGTCTTTTTTAAGCGTTATTTCATCCCTTACGGTGAGTGAATTTCTGTCGTCTCCGAAATAATAACCTCTTTTAACGCTTTCCGCATCGCTTTTATATATATCGGAAAGGTCATACGCCGCCATGGCGGAACGCGGAGAGCTTTTAAACATTAAAAGCTTTGCGCCGCTTTCAAGCTCCTGTCCGTAATAGTCGCCGCGCGGATTAATGACAAGACAGTTTTCTCCCTCCGTTCTCTTTCGGTAAATATTGTAGCCGTCGTTTGTCCAATACCCTTTTAAACCGTAATTGTCGTTTCCCAGATCCTTTGCCCAACGTACTCCGTCCGCTTCAAAGACAAACTCGCCGACGTCGAGCATGTCGTGAGGCAAAGAAGTTCTTCCGCCGTGTATTCCGACAAAGGTGGGGGTCGTCGTTCCCCATTCATCTCTCATTGTTCCGAATTCAGCCGTTTTAAAATATTTATCAAGCGGAATTTCGGCATTTTTTGTGTCTGACCACTCCGGTTTGTACCATAACAAGCTTCTCTTGTTAAAAACATTTGGAGAATTTTTGTATGAAAGATTATACATATTGTGCCACTGCTTGCCCAGAACAGCGTCATTAAATCTGTCGGCGTAAAAATATGACGCGACGTCGTTTTGAAATGTTTCGGCACTATCGTGGTAGTTAAAAAGTCCGTTTGGAGTAGCGGCGTAAAGCATTGCATATCCTGCCGTTTTAAATCCCGGCACGTCGGAAAAACCATAATCGGTTCCGCAGCTGTTTAACATACAGTCTACAGTAACAGACATAAATTCATTTGTATAAACCCAGTATGAAGGGCCTTCATACCACGCGCCGTCGGGTGCGTAAAGGCTGACGGGTATTTCCAGTGTTTTCAAGACGTTCTCAAGCAAAAATTCCGTTTCCTTGATATTGTCATCCTCATCGGCAAAAGCAAGAAGCATCATAAGATGCCCTCCGCCTATTACAGCCGCAAAATTATCTCTTATGTTTATCCATCTTCTCCCGTTTCCGGATGAATATGCAGCCACAACGCCTTTGTATGCAACGCGGTATATAGTATCTCTGTAAAATTTCAGTTTCTCCCTGCCGCTTTCCGTGGCATTTAAATAATTATATACCGTGTCATATCCGAGCCCCATGCCGAATGTCCAGTGACCTGATGCGAGAAGAGATGTGTTTTCACCGAGCGTATCCCACTTGCACGCCTCATCCATATAACGAGTTATTGCGGCCGCGTACTTTTCGTCGCCGGTTATAACATATTTAGTCCCCAATATTTCCACAGCAACATATAAATTCCAGCTTTGGGTCTGCTTGACACCGTCTACGGCGCTTCCGTCAATATATTTTGTAACGTCTGCGCTTTCATAGATATCCGCCTGTGCCGAAATCTTATCATATACGCTCTTCATTTCATCAATTTCTGAAATCTTTGTCTTCATCTGAGAAACACGTTCATCAGTATAAAGAAGTCTCGGATGTTTGTGGTCAGGGTTAAGCGTTTTTATATTTTCCGTAATTTCTTTTCCCGCAGGTCTTTCAAACTGCATATATCTGTAGATTTTGTCTATCGGGTCAAAAAGCTGATAGAAATTTTCGGAATCCTTGTATTTGAAAGGACCGTTTGATATTATCATAAAACCGCGTTCATCCCATGCAACGGTTTTTGAAAGACCATCCTTGCACACAGCGCGCAGCGGAACATATAAAACACCGTTACGTACATTGGCGGCTTTAGGCATGGTTATCTTTTTTTCGTCCGCCTGCATTGTGTCGGAGCCTGCATAAACGTGTACCTTGCCGCCGATAATCGCTTCCCCTGCTGCCTCGTTCCAAATACTTGCGCTTTTTATAACCTTATCAAGCATCGGAAGCGGAACCATAAATACTCCGTCTTCAACATACGGCTTATTATTTGCCGTTTTGTAAGAGGATTTTTCGCCGTTTAAAAACATGGTTTCATTTGACAGCATGAATATGCTCGCGGAACCGATAAGTGATTTTGCGTCATTTTCATTTTCCATAACGCTTTTTAAAGCGGTGCTTTCGACATTTTGCTCTTCTTTTATGATTCTCGGTGCGTTTCCCTGATAAATTCTAAAATTATCAATGTAAAATTCAAGCGGAGATCCGCCTCTTACAACCGCGTCAATTCTGTAAATCACCGGATATATGCTGTCCGGTGCGGGAAGAGCTTTCCTTGTAAGTTTTTTGTTTATATATGTGTCAACCGTGCCTGAAGAAACATTATAGCACATTGATACGGTTGTCCATTCGCCCGGTATGTACGTTCCTATCTGAACGCCTGTTTCACGCATTGCAATTCTGCCGTCGGCCGTAAAGCGGATACCGAATCTCCATTTTCCGTATGTATCCTTGGCGTCAAACAAGTCAATTTCCGAGGTGCCTTCAATTCTGTTAACAAAAACATCTGCTTCAATAACATATTTGTTTTCCGTGGCAAGCTCGTTGCAGGTGGTGTCAAAATACGAGTCACCGTTAACGCTTCCGTCAGCCTTTGCGGATATTACATCGTTACCGTCGTCAAGCGTTACTTTTCCGAATTGAATCCCGCCTTGATTAATAAAAGTCATACCTGCGGCGCTTCCCGAATAATCATTTGTCAAGAAAACCTTTGTAAGCTCTTCGATTTTTTCGGTCGGGGTAAAATCCTCGGTTTCGGATGAGTAGCTTTTTGCTTCGAAATACATATCCTTTGGCAGACGCTCGCCTTCATATATGCGTATATTGTCAATGTACAATTCGGAAAAGCCCTCGCCCGGTGCGGAAAGCTCCCATCTGACCTCTGACGGTGCGGTATAATTTTTCTTGCTGAGATACCAGTTTGAAATCAGGCATTTTCCGTTTGCGTAAACGCTCAGCAAACCTGATTTAAAGTCTGCCACAGCGGTTAGAGTTGTCCATGTGTCATAGGTTATGCCGCCGATATCCTTTCCGTCGTAAAGCTTTAACCTTTTCTGCTCGGTTATGTTTAAAAGAGTCAGTGTTTCGGTGCCGCATGTCAACGAAAAGACCGAGGCGGGCGCCACATTGCCGCATATTTTTATGTCAGCTGAAAAAACCGTTTTTTCACTTCCCGTGAAGGTGGATTTTATCTTTACCTTTTCACCCCACGCCTTGCCGTAAAATGCTTTGTTCCCTTTGCCGTCTTCCTTAACGCGCGTATCTATTCCCGAAGTTGCGGATATTTTTTCGGTTTCGGTCGAATTTGTCGGATAATTGTCAAATACTTCGTTTATAAATATTTCATTTTCGGCGTAAACGAGCGTCGTGGTCTGAAGCAGCATAATTAAAACAACCGAAACGGAAATTATTCTTTTTTTCATCATTTCACCTCCGTCTATTCATATATGACTATTGTCGATGCAACGCCGTAATCGGTTCGCACCAACACATAGCTTGAATTGTCAATTCCGCTCTTGATTGAGGGAACTATGTCTGAAAGTCTGCTTTTTCTGCAAGCATTCTTTTTTGTATCGTAAATTATAACGTTTCCCGTTGTGCAGACGAAAGCGTATATGGAATCGTTCAATGCAGAGGAATTATGCGTATAATCGGCTTTAATGCTCATTGTTCCGCCGATAAAGCTGAATACGTTACCCGCCGCATAAGTTCTGTACCCGAATGAAGATTCAAGATACGATTTTAAAACCGGTCTTTTCTTTGACGGGTTATACTCGGCGTCGATTGCAATTCCGCTTACTCTTCCCTGCACATCAAAGGCTATTCTGACAACATCGCCGCTTGAAGGAATAAGTCCGCGTTTTATAAGCTCACGGCAGATATCGGACGGAATAATATACGATGAAAAGGAACCTCCGTAAAATACCGTCAGTTTTTTTGTTAGAGCTCCGTTCTCATCCAATGCGTCATTCACGCTTTCAATAACTCTCGACACCTGATAAATATCGGGCGTTGTAATCGTTGTTTCACCGATTTCCGCAGAATCTTCCGAGTATATAACAACTGCGCGCGCATTGAAATCTCCGGAATAATCATAGGAATCGAATATGTACGATTCATGGTCTTTAAGACTTGAGTATGCAACACTGATGAAATTATTTTCATTAAAGCTTTTTGAGTTTGTCAAAGCCTTCGGAACTTTAAATATTACCGATGATTTTACGGAGCAATGCGGAGCGAGACAGCCTGCGTTGCTTACATATTCGCCCTTACCATGATTTACATATCGCGTCAGACTGTTATCGGAGATTACGGGCGATGCATATTTTTCGGCCAAATCAGCCGAAGACGCCGCGTCCTCTGCCGTATCCAATGCGTAAATTTTATTGTTTTCGTTTAAGGCATATCGAATCAGCTGATAGTTTAAAACACCTGAGCCTACGAGCTTATTTGAAATTTCAGCTCCGTCCGATTTGACCGATTCGCCGTCAAGAAGAATTTTTTCCTCGAGCTCAAATGTGTTTCGTTCATTTGAGGAATCAAGTATTCTTATAAGCGGAGACATAGATAAGCTTTTTTTGTTCTGAAATCCGAGCAGAAAACCGTATTTCATGGTGTTTTTTTGGTCATCGTCAAAATAAGTCAATCTTCCCTTTGAATCAAGAAGAAAGGTTCTTTCGGAATTAAGTGCAAATGCGTCCGAATTGTTTTTGGCGTAAGAATTTATTTTGTATTCTTTATCGCCGATAAAAACACTTTCGGATGAAATCTCGGTAATTTTAGCTTTAATCGTATTATTTTTCAAAATGCGGCAGTCGGCAACGGTTTTATCATCGCTTTGATATATTTCGAGCAAGTCTCCCTGGGATATGTCGCTTAGATCACCTTTTGTGCTTTCGCCGCTTTTAAAATCATATACTTCAAAATTTAAAAAACTGCCGTTTAGCCCCGCAAACGAATAAGACTTATTGCTTGTACTGTCGAAAACCGTTTTTTGAGAATAGTTAACCGCAGCTGCAACGACGTATTCCGGTATGCTTGCCACGGCAATCTCATATCTGCCGTCGCCGTTATTGTCTATTAAAAGATAATCTGCATCATTAATGCAAAACTCCTGCCCGTTATGAGGAAAAAGTCTTCCGTTTTTTACAAAAGTAAGATCAGAGCTTAATTTAAATGTTTCGGTTTCAAAGGCGTTCTTTTCGGCTTTAATAAAGAATGGCGATACCTCCGTCACCATGTCGCCGGAAAAGCTTACGGTACCGTTTACCTGCCTTTTATATACGGCACGCGCATTGTCTTCATCTGTCCAAACATCACAGCTGAATCCGAGAAGTTTTTCGGCGCCGCTTATTTTTGTGTCAAACAGCTCTCCGTTAACCTCTATTTTGGGCTTATCACTCGGAGCTATGCTGCTGCACGAAAATGTTCCTGCTGAGGTCAGTATTCCGGTTATCTTCTTTAAGCCAAAATTTTTGCTTAAAATATTTTCGCCCTTTTTGCTCTCATATGAGACTGTATTCCCCGAAACAGTTGTCGGGAGCATTAAATCGGCATATAAGAAGTTAAAAATAATTTTAAGTCCGTCAGCAAAATTCATAAATTCAGAAGAAGATATGTTTTTGAGCAGTCCTATGTTTGACGCAACAATTTTATATCCGTACGGCCATCCGCCTTCATTTTGTGCAAAATTATTATATCCCAGCGCAGAAACAAGGATTTTAATCGCTTCGTTTTTTGTGATGTCCCTGTCAGGTTCAAAAGAATCGCTTGCAGAACTTACCGCCCCGATATTTTTAAGTGTGCAAATTTCCGATGCATATTTATTCTCGGCAATGTCGGAAAATACGTTCATATCCGAAGCCGTACTTTGAAGGTTCATTGCATTAACGGTAATTGCCGCAAATTCCGCTCTCGACATATTTTTTGACATATCCGAAATTTTTATTTTTTTTAAAATATCAAGCTCTGTCAAAAAATCAATAATATTCTCGTCAAGCGAAACAGTATCGGAAGCGGCAAAAGAGTTTGTCGGCAAAAATAACAGCAGACTTATTATTAAACAAATAATTTTTTTCAAAATTTTCACCTCTCTGTTTTCATAAGCGTGTTGTAAATCAGCTGAAATGCCTCGGCGCGGCTTATATTTCTCTGCGGTTCAAATATTTCATCGCCGCTTCCGGAAATGATTTCTGCCGCATATAGAAGGGCAACCGATTTTTTCGCGTAGTCGGAAATATTTTCACAGTCTTTAAATTTCTTTTCATCCGTCAGCGTAAAATTTTTGTTTTCAAGCGCTCTGCAAAGTATCACAGCTGCATCTTCGCGTTT
>USAP01000056.1 GCA_900552775.1 uncultured Eubacteriales bacterium
GATATGATTTTTAAAAATATAACTTTAATCGATGAAAATATGGTACCGTGTGAAAACATGTTTCTCGCAACACGGGACAATAAAATTGAATATATCGGCAGGGAAGAGCCGAAAAAAGATTACGGAAGAGTTATAGACGGCAAAAACCGTCTTCTCATACCGGCTTTTTATAATGCGCATACGCACAGCCCCATGCAGCTTTTGCGCGGTTACGGGGAAAATCTCAGCCTGATGGACTGGCTTTTCAAACGAATTTTCCCGTTTGAAGCACAGCTTAATTCAAATGATATATACTTCGGTGCGCTTATGCACACAGCGGAGATGGCAAGGTTTGGCATAGTGGGAGCCACGGATATGTATAAAGACGGCATGTCGCTTTGCCGTGCTTTTGCCGACGGAGGTGTAAAAGGCAATATTTCGACAGGCTGCACATGCTTTGACGACAGAGAATTTTCCGAAATGCACGACTATGAAGAAACACTTTCCATGCTTTCGGAATATAAAGGGTATGACAATGGCAGAATAATGCCTGAGTTTTCGCTTCATGCAGAATATACTTCAACCCCAAAAATTGTTGAGACTCTGGCAAATACGGCAAAACGTGTCGGCACAAGAATGAATGTTCACGTTTCAGAAACGGAAAATGAGGTCAGAGAGTGCAAAGAACGCCGTGACGGGAAAAGCCCGGTTAAGTATTTTGCCGATCTCGGGCTTTTTGACGTGCCTTCGACAGCGGCACACTGCGTGCATATAGATGATGAGGACATAGAAATTCTTAAAAGTCACAGAGTGAGTGTTGCCACCTGTCCGAAGAGTAATTTGAAACTTGCAAGCGGTGTGTGCCCGGCTGACAAGCTTTTGAAAAAAGGCGTAAATCTTGCTTTGGGAACAGACGGCACGGCAAGCAATAACAACCTGAATATGCTGGAAGAGATAAAGTTTTTTGCATTGATTCACAAAGGAATAAGCGCAGACCCAAAAATAATTACCCCCGCAGAGGCTCTTTATGCCGCAACGCGCGCCGGAGCACTTTCTCAGGGGAGAGAGGACTGCGGTATTCTTAAAGAAGGTTTCAGGGCAGATATTGCAATGCTCGATATAAGCGATGTATATATGAAACCCGTGCACAATATTCTTAATAACCTTATTTATTCTGCGGCAGGTACGGACGTGTGCATGACAATATGTGACGGAAAAATTTTGTATGAAAACGGAGAATATAAAGCGGTTGATATTGAAAGAGCGGAATATGAGGTTGAAAAATCGAGGAAGAGAATATTAAATGAGCTTTCGTAAATTTTGGCTGCATCGGATTGAGCGGCAGACAGGAGGGGCTTATGACACTTGCGGCAACATCGTTTATTGTATATGTTATTTTTGCGGTTTTGGTTTGCTCTTTGGCAAAAAAAGACAGGCTTAACCTTTCCGGAAAATCATTTGTGTTTTTATCTGCCGCAGCGCTTTTGATGAGAATTTTGATAAGCGCTGTATTTGACGGATACGAAACCGATATGAATTGCTTTAAGGCATGGAGCGGCTATGCGGCATCGGTTTTACCGTGGGATTTTTATGACAGCGTATGGTGCGATTATCCGCCGGGATATCTTTATATACTTTCTTTGGTAGGATTTTTGAAAAACATTTTCGGCGATATATCACCAATGTTTTACAGGGTCCTTATAAAACTGCCTGCTTGTCTGTGCGACGTTTTTACGGCATGGTTTATATTTAAAATACCAAACAAAAAAAGAGTATATCCGGGATGTGCCTCAGTTTTGTATTTGTTTTGCCCGGCTCTGATTGCAAACTCCGCGGTTTGGGGTCAGGTTGACTCTGTTTTTACGCTTTTTATATGTCTTTTTGCTTTTGCTCTTTGTGAGAGGAAATATTACAGAGCTGCCCTGTACTTTGCGGCGGCTGTATTGCTTAAAGTCCAGGCATTGATGTTTGCGCCGCTGTGTATTTATGTTTTAATAAAAAGAACGGGTGAGGAAAAAGGAATTTTTAAAAAATTCTGTGTTTGCGTGTGTATTTTTGCGGCTGTGGCCGCACTGGGAGTTTTGCCTTATGCGGCAAAACAGCCGCCGGGCTTTTTGTTTAAGCTGTATTTCGCAACGGCGGGGCAGTATCCGTATGCTTCGCTTAATGCCTTTAACTTTTTTTCAATGATAGGAAAAAACCTTGCGCCGTCTTCGGGTTTGTATTTAGGGATATCATATAGATGTCTCGGGTTTGTTAATATAGGAATATCGGTTTTTCTCTGCGGAATTCTATATATAAAAAACTGCAAAAAAGGTTCCGAATTTTATTGCGCGGCACTTTTGATTATGCTGATATTTACATTTGCGTCTGACATGCATGAAAGGTATTTGTTCTCTGCCATAGCGCTTTTTGCGGCTTCATATGCGCAAAGCGGAGACGGACGTTCTTTGGCGGCTGCGGGGCTTGCGGCATTTTCGCAATTTGTCAATGTTTCGTATCTTTATTATCTCAATACGCTGGGAACGGTTCATATTCCTCCTTCGGATGCGGTTTTACGCATATTTTCGGCTTTTACGGTAGCTGCGGCATTGGCGGCTTTAATATTTTTTATACCGAGAAAGGAAACGGATAAATGAAAAAGAAATTAAACAGAAAAGATTTTATAATTATCTGTGCGGTAACGGTTTTGTATGCTGTTTTGGCTTTTATAAATCTTGGAGATATGCATGCGCCGCAGACAAAACCTGCGGCAGCTGACAGGCTGGCGCTTATGAGGTTTGCCGATACCGAGTCAATAGATGAAATAATATATTACAAAGGGCTCGGAGACGGTGAAATTGCCGTCTACACTTCGGAAGACGGTGAGGAGTGGGAACTTTGCGATTCGTTTGAAACCGGCAATGTTTTTGCATGGAATAAACTCGATTGCGCACCCGTGACGCAGTATCTCGGGATAAGCGTAAGCGGAGAAGCGGATATATATGAATTCGGAATCAGAAACATCAGCGGAGAAAATGTAACCGTGCCGAACAATTCGCACGAGTGGTTTGATGAGCAGGATATGCTGCCCGATAAAATATCATATAAAAACAGTACGTACTTTGACGAAATATATCACGTTCGCACCGCTTATGAGCATTTGCACGGAGCGGAACCGTACGAGATAACACATCCGCCGCTCGGGAAAATTCTTATAGCGATAGGAATAAAAATTTTCGGCATGACGCCCTTCGGATGGCGCTTTATGGGCACTCTTTTCGGTATAATGATGCTGCCGCTTATGTATGCCTTTGCCAAAAGAATATTCGGAAATTCTTTTATCGCTGCTGCTGCAATGCTTTTAATGACATTTGATTTTATGCATTTCACTCAAACAAGGATAGCTACCATAGACTCATTTGCCGTCTTTTTTATAATGCTAATGTATTATTTCATGTATATTTATTACGACAGCACCTCGGAAGAACTGCCTATGGGGCGCGCACTCGGTGTTTTGGCTCTTTGCGGATTTTCGTTCGCTTTGGGGGTTGCCACAAAATGGATTTGTATATATGCCGGTGCGGGGCTTGCCGTTCTTTTTACTTTGGCAACTGTAAGACGCGAAAAAGAGAAAAATGGTCAGTGGCTCAAAATATGTCTTTGCTGCATTGGATTTTTCATCGCCGTACCTCTTTTGGTGTACTTTTTGTCGTATATACCGTATTATATTGCCGATAAAAGTCAAAGTCCTTTGAGTATTTTGATTGTAAATCAAAAATATATGATATCTTATCACGGGCATCTTGTAGATGAGCATCCTTTTAAATCGCCGTGGTACGAATGGCCGATTGTAAAAAGACCAATATGGTTTTACGGTGCAACGGACAGAGTGGCAGACGGTATGGCTTCAAGTATAGTAAGCTTTGGCAATCCGCTTATTTGGTGGTGCTGCTCGGCAGCCATGGTGTATCTTATTGTGACAAAAATGAAGAACAGAAAAATGCGCTTTTTGGTGATTGCATTCCTGTCGCAGTTTTTGCCGTGGGTATTGGTTCCTCGCTCTATGTTTATATACCATTTCTTTGCGAGTGTACCGTTTATTATGCTTGCGCTCTCAGCCGTGTTTGATGAGATTTGCATGAAATTTAAATGGGGCAGAAAAGCGGTAGTAAGTTTTCTCTCCGTATCCGCATTACTTTTTATTATATTTTACCCCATACTTTCAGGTATGACCGTAAGCCGCGGATATGTGAACAACTTTTTAAAATGGTTTAAATCGTGGGATATTTCTTATTAAAAAGAAGGAATTTAAGATTAAATAACGAATATTTGAAGTAGAAGATGAAAATCTTCAATTGTATTTATTATCGAAGGGATGTGTACTTATGAAGGTAAGGATTTCGGGAAGAAAAATGGAGGTTCAGGACAAACTGATTAAGATTGCGGAAAAGAAAATCGATAAGCTTTCAAAATTCTTCGGCGATGACGCCGAGGCGGTTATGACATTTTCAGAACAGAAAGACAGCAAAACCGTTGAGATGACTATTTTCAGCGCCGGCATGATTTACCGCGCTGAGGAAACTTGCCTTGATGAATATGCGGCAATCGATAAGGTTGTCGATGTTATTGAAAGACAGATAAGAAAGAATAAAACAAGACTTGAAAAACGTTTGAGAGATACGGCTTTTTCCGTTCCGGATGAAAAACCCGAGGAAGAAGAAAAAGAATTTAAAATAGTGAAAACCAAAAAACACGCTCTTAAACCCATGAGCGCCGAGGAAGCAATTTTGCAGATGAACCTTTTGGGACATCAGTTTTTTGTGTTTTTAAATGCCGAAACGGATGAAGACAATATCGTATATAAACGCCGCGACGGAAATTACGGACTTATAGAAATCGGCTGATTTACGGCAGGACAAGGAATAAAATGAGAATAAAACAGGCGGTTGTTGTTGAAGGAACATATGACAAAATCAAGCTTTCCGAAGCTTTAAACGCTATGGTTATAACAACAGACGGATTTGACATTATGCATAACACCGAAAAGCTTGACTATATCAGAAAGCTTGCAAAAACATGCGGCATTGTTGTACTTACGGATTCCGACAGAGCGGGATTTATGATACGCAATTTCATTAAAGGCGCGGTTCCCGAGGGGGAGGTTTTGCACGCGTTTGTTCCAGATTTAAAGGGAAAGGAAAAACGCAAAAAAAAGCCGTCACGCGAAGGACTTCTGGGAGTTGAAGGCATGAGCGCGGATATAATAAGAGAAGCACTGATAAAAGCAGGCTGCCGCGAAGATTCCGGAAAGAATAAAGAAAAAATTACAAAGACCGATTTTTTTGAGGATGGGCTCATAGGCGGAGAATACAGCCGCGAAAAAAGAGATTGTCTTGCAAAAATGCTCGGACTGCCGAAAAGAATTTCCGCGAACGGACTGCTTGAAGCCGTAAACCGTTTTTTGAGCCGTGAAGAGTATAAAAAGACGGTAACGGAGCTAAATACGTAAATTTTTATCGGAGTACGGAAAATACTTGCCGTACTCCGATAAATAATTTTGAGAAAATTTATGATAATCGGAAAAAATAAGTTGACTTTTATATTATTTTGTGTTACAATACATAGGTAACCGCTTGAGATATGGTTTTAAAGCTTTGCGCTGCCATGATCAGCGAGTCCTAATATTATGGGGGGTGTAAAGAATGTACGCAATTATCGAGACAGGCGGAAAGCAGTATAAGGTTTCCGAAGGTGATGTAATTTTTGTTGAAAAGCTCGAGGCGGAAGAGGGCGCAAGCGTTTCTTTTGACAAGGTTTTGGCTGTAGGTGCCGAAGACGGACTTAAAGTCGGCGATGCTGCAAGCAGCGCAAGCGTTTCGGCAAAGGTTCTTAAAAACGGTAAGAATAAAAAGATTATCGTATTTAAGTACAAGCCCAAAAAAGGCTATCGCAGAAAACAGGGTCACCGTCAGCCTTTCACAAAAGTTCAGATTGAAAAAATCAACGGCTGAGTAAAATGACGGAATTGATTTTAAAAAAAGAAAGCGGCAGTATTGTTTTCTTTGAAGGAAAAGGTCACACAGGATATGCGGAAGAAGGAAGCGACATTGTGTGCGCATCCGTTTCATCCGTTTTGTGGTGCACGGTAAACGGACTTATAAATGTCTTGAACATTCCCGTTTCGTATGAGGAAAAAGACGGTTTTTTATCATGTGAGATCCGATGTGCCGGTAGAAAACGAACAGAAGCTGATATTTTGCTTCGTTCAATGGAACTCTTTATTGATGAACTTCATAAACAGTATCCCGCATTTGTCAAAAAATCGGAGGTGTAAAACCATGTATATGCTTAACATTCAGTTATTCGCACATAAAAAGGGTGTTGGTAGCACAAAAAACGGACGTGACAGCGAAAGCAAACGTCTCGGTGTTAAGAAGGCTGACGGTCAGACTGTTTTGGCAGGAAATATTCTTGTAAGACAGAGAGGAACCAAGATTCATCCCGGAATCAACGTAGGCCGCGGCAGTGACGACACGCTTTTTGCTCTTGAATCGGGCAAAGTTAAATTTGAGCGCGTAGGAAAAGACAAAAAAAGAGTTAGCGTTTATGCTGCACAGTAATCTTTTATCCTGCGGCGTGTGAATTAAATTTTATGATTTAAAAGAAGCTGTAGCAACATTTATTCGGTTGTCTGCAGCTTTTTGTTTTCAGTCGGCTGTGACGGGATGAACATAATCATTTCTTTGAACTTCCCGTGCACGGAGGAAAGGTATGAATAAATTATGTTTGTAGATACAGCGAGAATTACTCTTTGCGCCGGAAAGGGCGGAAACGGTCTTGTTTCGTTCAGACGCGAAAAGTATGTCCCCGCAGGCGGACCCGACGGTGGAGACGGAGGAAACGGCGGAAGTATTATATTCGAAGTTGATAAAACGCTCACCACCTTAATGGATTTCCGCTATAAAAAGATATATAAAGCACAAAACGGACAGGAGGGCAAGGCACTCAATTCCAGCGGTAAAAGCGGAGAAGACCTTGTTATAAAGGTTCCCGAAGGTACGCTCATACGTGATGGCGCAACAAATAGAATTATTGCCGACATGACAGGTGAGAATATGCGCTTTGTTGCCGCAAAAGGCGGCAGCGGCGGCTGGGGAAACCGCCATTTTGCAACGCCTACGCGTCAGGCGCCGAAGTATGCAAAGCCCGGTTTGCCGGGACAGGAACGTGAAGTGGTTCTTGAGCTTAAGCTTTTGGCGGATGTAGGTCTTTTGGGTTTCCCGAATGTCGGAAAATCAACACTTTTGTCTGTTGTGAGTCAGGCAAGACCAAAAATCGCCAATTACCATTTCACAACTTTGCAGCCGAATCTCGGAGTTGTGACGCATAACGATATGTCTTTTGTTATGGCGGATGTTCCGGGTCTTATAGAGGGTGCCTCAGACGGTGCGGGAAGAGGTTCGGATTTTCTTCGCCATCTTGACAGAACAAGGCTTTTAATACATGTTGTGGATATTTCGGGCATAGAGGGCAGAGATCCAATTGAAGATTTTACGGTAATTAACCGCGAACTTGAAAATTACAGTCCCGAGCTTCTTCTGAGAAAACAGATTGTGGCAGGAAATAAGAGTGATATAATTTGTAATGAGGGAGCTGCACAACGTTTCAGAGAATTTGTTTTGTCATGCGGATATTCATATTTTGAAATCAGTGCGGCTTCGAGAAAAGGTGTAAAAGAACTTCTTGATGCCGTAACCGAGACGCTTTCAAAGATACCTCCGGTACCTGTGTATGAACCAGAGATGTCTTTTGACGAGCTGCCTGAAATTGATTATGATTCATATGAAATTAACGTGGTGGACGGAGTGTACGAAATAAGCGGACCGTATACACAAAAACTCATCAGTGCCGTAAACTTCGGTGATGACGAATCCGTTGCTTATTTTCAGCGCTGCATCAGAAACCGCGGTATAATAGATGAACTTGAAAAAATGGGTATAGAAGAGGGCGATACCGTGCGCTTTGATGATATTGAGTTTGATTTTATACACTGATTTTTTTGAGACGGGCGGAGAATTGAATTATGAAAAAAATCGGAATTTACGGCGGAACTTTTGATCCGATTCATTTTGGACATATCAAAGCTGCTGAAAATGTACTGAAAACATTGCGGCTTGACCTTATTATTTTTGTTCCGGCAGGAATGCCGCCGCATAAAGAAGGCAAATACAATATAACGGCAGGGGACAGGCTTTTGATGTGTAAGCTTGCCACGGAAAATAATCCCCGTTTTATTGTGTCAGACTATGAAGTGCGTCACGGGGGCAAAAGTTATACGTATAAAACTCTTGAGTTTTTTAAACGTGAATTTCCGGGGGACGAGCTGTTTTTTATTATGGGTGACGAAGCTTACGCCGGTTTTAGCACATGGAAGAAACCGGAAACGATTCGTTCTTTGGCGAAGCTTATAGTTGTAAAAAGAACGGGCGAGAATTTAAAAGACAGCGATACGGTTATACTTGTGGAAGAAGAGCCTTTTATTGTTTCTTCAAGTGAAGTAAGAAATATAGCTGTATGCGGAGGTTCGCTCATAGGACTTGTTCCGCAGGCAGTTTGTGAATACATAGAGAAAAATAATTTATATCGGAGTGAAAAAACTAAATGAGCGCAGACGAAATGATAAGTATACTCAAAGATACCTTAAAACCTTCACGCTTTGAGCACACACTCGGTGTTGCTGACACTGCAAAAAAGCTGGCGGAGTTTTACGGCTGCGACACGGAAAAAGCTTATGTTGCCGGATTACTTCATGACTGCGCTAAAAATATTCCGCATGATGAAGCAATAAAAATGTGCCGTGAAAATTCGATTTTTCTTAAAGAAATATGCATTCAGGAACCGAGCCTTATTCATGCGGTTCTGGGAGCTTTTTTGGCAGAGACAAAATTCGGCGTAAGTGACAGAGATATTTTAAATGCAATATATTATCACACCACAGGACAAGAAAATATGCCTCTGCTGACGAAAATCATCTATATATCCGATGCTATAGAGCCGACAAGAACACATGCGGGTGTGGAACTTTTAAGAAAAACCGTTTATGAAAATCTTGACGAAGCTCTTGTAAGGTCTATAGACGCTACCATCAGGCATATTATAAACAAAGGCGGACTTTTGGATTGCGACACCGTTGCTGCGAGAAATTATCTTTTAAAAAAAGCTCCGTGCACGGTGTGTGCTGAATAATAACGAAAGGCGGAACCGAAAATGAATACTGATAAATTGAACAAAATTATAAAAGCTTTTTGTCTGCCAGGAGAAATTACGGATATAAAGCCTATAGTGACAGGGCATATTAATACAACATACAGGGTTACGGTTGAGGAAAACGGTATTAAAAAACCGTATACTTTCCAGACAATTAACAAATATGTTTTCAAAAACCCGGAACTTGTAATGGATAATATCCTGAAGGTTACAACGCATCTGAAAAAGAAAATTTCCGAGGCCGGAGGAGATCCTGAGAGAGAATGTCTTACGGTTATAATGTCTCACGACAATCTCCCATATTATATAGATGAAAACGGAGAATACTGGCGCGTTTACAGTTTTGTTGACGATTCTTATACGGTTGATGTTGTTGAAACGCCGGCACAGCTTGAGAGCGCGGGTCGCGGCTTCGGCAGATTTCAACAAATGCTTGCCGATTTTCCCATGTCGGAGCTTGCGGAGACAATACCGTCATTTCATGATACGGAGTTAAGGCTTTCTCAGCTTGAAGAAGCCGTCGCGGAAGACAGATGCGGCAGAGCATCATCGGTTGCGGATGAAATAGATTTTTTCAGAAAAAGAAAAGAAGTTATGTGCTCGCTTGTTAAAATGCAGAAAGAAGGAAAGCTTCCTCTTAGAGTTACGCATAATGATACAAAATTCAATAATATTCTCATTGATAACAAAACAAACGAAGCTTTGTGCGTTATAGATCTTGATACGGTTATGCCGGGGCTTTCCGTACACGATTTTGGAGATGCAATAAGATTTGCGGCAAACAGTGCGGAAGAAGATGAAACTAATCTTGAAAAAGTATATCTTGACAAGGAACTTTATAAGGCTTTTACAAAGGGATTTATCTCAGAACTGGCGGGTTTTGTGACGGACGAGGAAATACGTCTCATGCCGCTGGGCGCCTTAGTAATTACCTTAGAGCTTGCGTCAAGATTTCTTGCGGATTATATAAACGGTGACGTTTATTTTAAAATTCACAGAGACGGGCAGAATCTTGACAGAGCAAGATGTCAGATGAAGCTTGCAAGCTCTATGGAAGAGAATATGGACTTTATGAAAAAAATTACCGAAGAATATCTGTAAAATAAAGGAATACCATCATGGCGGCCTGTGTGGGATGCGCGCATGGTAGGGATGCGAGAGTAAGCAGGATCAGGCATTGGCAGGTATGTTTCCACATGGGGATCGTCTCCTTTTCTTTCGTAATGGTGTCTGTCAAGTG
>USAP01000057.1 GCA_900552775.1 uncultured Eubacteriales bacterium
AAGCAAATTCGTCTCCGGCAGATAAATTGAAAACCGTTTGACCGCCCTTGTCTTCAAGGCGCTCGGAAACAAGATAAATACCGCTGCTTGAGGTAAATTTAATGGGCGCGCCCGAAAATTTATATCCGTATATATCCGCGGTTCCTTCAAAGGAAAGCGAATAGTAATTTCCGTATTCGAGCGGTCTTTTAAAGAAAACCGTAAGCTCGTTTCCGTTTAGCTTAAGCTCCTTTATGTTGCCGCCGTCTCCGTTTAAGGTACAGCAAACCTTAAACGGGTCAATTCTGTGATTGAAAACAAATGTCGGAGAGATATTTATGTCTACTCCTTTAAATCCGTTTTCAAGGCTTCCTCTTCGTATGAACAGACCGTTATCATCGTCAAACGATTTTACTTTCACATTATCAAGCAGCATTCCCGCACCGCTCGCCGAAAAAGGATTGTAAAAGACAAAAATACACTCTTTTGCGGGATATGTAAAATTGAATTTATCTGCACAAAGCCGTCTTTCTCCGTCAACTGAAAAATCAACATATCCGCTCTCTGAAGCCTTTGTATATTTAATATGATACTTTTTTCCGAAATCAAGCAATGATGCCTCGCTCCTCTTTGCCGCCGCATCAGAGGAAACAAACAGCGTTATTTTATCAGATGAACTTGAATACTGCACAGCCAACATTTCTTTTGAATTTTCAAAATTCGGCGATTCGGTGCAAAAAAGTCTGTTTGATATTGTATTTATCCTGTTTACACGCATATATTCTTCAATAACAGGTTTTGCTTTTTCCTCAAAGCAAATATCAAATTCAAGAGAGCATCCGTTATTTTGTTTAAGATTATATACCCTGAAAGGAGTTTTGGAAAGCTCAAGCATTTTGTTTTTCCATGTTTTCAAGGTGGGATCAAGCAAAATATTTTCGACACAAGTGTCTTCACCTTCAAAATTAATATAAACCTCGCTGCCCGAAACGGCTGAGGAAAATGCGAAACAACTCAAAATAACAGTCAATATCTTTAAAACCGTTTTTTTCTTCATCATTTCGCATCCTCCTTAATAAATTATTTGTACACTACAATGATTCTCGGGATAGAACTGTAGGTAAACATATAAATCCTTGAAAAATCCTCGTTTGTATCGCAAAAAGCTTTTATTTCATCAATCTGCGAAGCCTCAATGGGATTGCTTTTGGATTTGTCGTACATATAAACCTTTACATTTCCGAGATTAAAATATTCCGCATTTTTAAGAACAGCTTCCTTTTTCGCCGTTAACGGGTCAAGCGTTGTAACAGATATAATCTTGCCGAATTTCGAATAAACGTTTAAAGCAGCGCTTCTGGTGTCGCTGAAATATACGCCGTTCGTTTCGCTGACAAGCTTTTTTGTCTGTCCGTCATAAACTTTTTTTGCAAAGATTATTTTGCCGTTTACATCAAGAACGCATCTTATTACATCGCCCTGTCTTATATCCTTGATAGCGTCCGTATTTTTAACTGCGTACGAAACCTCCCCCGAAACGCCGTAACCCTTGAGGCAAAGCTCTACTTCACCGTTTTCCGATAAAGTTTTTACGATTTTGTCAACCAAAACGGGGTTATCCTTGTTTGTGTATGTTTGTTCCTCTTCGTTTTTACATATAACGTATTCCGCAAACCCGTTTTCAATTCCGATGGTATAAGCGTCTATAAAATACGAGCTTGTGTGATTGAAGAAGCTAATATCGGAAACTATGAACTTTTCATCTTCATCCAAGCTTGCCGGTATTAAAAATATCTTTGTATCGCCTGAAATAAGAATTTTTCCTCCAAAACAATTCTGCGAGCCGGAATACTGAAGCTTTTCTCCGCCCTGGTACATTTGAAGCTCACCGATTTTATCGTCAGGCATGCTTTTGCCTTCGTAAGCCGTCTTTATTTCATTTATTTCACCGTTTATGTCAAGCTCATATTTTATAAGCTTGTTTTTTGCATTGGCGCAAAGGTATGTCTCCGCCTCACCCACGCTCATGCTTGAATCGGAATCTATCATAAGCTTTTTTGCACAGGATAAAATAAAAATCTCACCGTCACAGCCCAAAAGCTTTAACTGAAGGCTGCCGTTTAAATTCTTTTTTACTTTTGCGTCTCTGAGCATTGCAACCTTTGCCTCCGAATGAGAAAAGCCTTTTACATCCACTATTTTTCCTTCGTCGTCAAGCAGGAATGTATATACGCCGTTTAACATACTTGAGGAAATAAGGTCTTTATTCAGAACAGTATACATCGCCCCGCTTATTTCAACATAGCTTCCGTGATTTCCGACAGAATTGACCGCGCCCGTAATCTTTCTTGTAATTACGCTGATTTCGTATATGTCTTCATCGGCGTTTACGTATGCTTTTATCACGTCATCCTTTGATATATCCGAAATACTTATAATTTTTCCGTTTTTTGTTATCGACAGGAAAGCCGCGTCGCGAAGATTCAATGCAGCCTTTCCTCCGCTCAGAAAAAGCTTTCCGTTGTTTGCGTCAACTCCGCTGACAGAGCAAATCACAGGCTTTTTGATAAGTACAACCTCGTTTATTCCGTCACCGTTGTTATCAATAAGAATAAGCTCTCCGCAATCTATGGAAATATCTTTCTTTGTTACATCCAAAAGCGTCGAATTATTCAGGATAAAATCCGCATCCGGACTTATTTTAGCCGTTTTTATTCCGCCTTTTATATCTTCGTAAACTATTTTATTTATTGAAAAGCTTTTATCTTCGTCAAGAATTGTTTCGGCGGATACGGAAAGAATTTTATTTCTTTCATTGCAAGCCAGATAAATTATTTTTTTCTCGTCATCATTAGCAGCATACGCGTCAACGAGGCATCCAAGATATGAAACATACGAATTTTCCCCGGCAAAAAGCTCATTGCCGTTTATTTTCACATATTTTTCACGCACTTTGCTGCTTCCCGTAAGCGAAGTTATGCCGTTGTCCGTCATTATACCGCTTATCTTTTTTATTCCCATAAATTCGGAAAGCATGGTTTTCTCACCGTCGAGAGAAAAGCTGCGCTCACCGCCGAAGCCGCTTTGCACGGGGACCGGCTGCTTTAAGGCATTTGACAGAAAAGCCGCCGCTTCACCCGTTGTCAGTTCATCACCAACCTTTTTTGCCGTCCCCTTAGTAAAGCCGTATTCCGAGCCTATTCTCAGATAGTTTACTGGATAATCACCGTAGCTGTCTGCCAAAACGCCGAAGCCTGCCGCATTTAATAAAATCTTTAATGCCTGTTCATATAAAATCGGCGAATCGGGGTCAAATGATGTTTCACTTTTACCCGAGATATACCCTCTTTCAAAAAGATTATACACAGCTCCGCTGTTTGGATGTGTTTCGGACATGTCGCTGAAGCGTCCGTTTTTGTTTTGAGGCTTCATCCTATAGTTTATGATGTTTGAAACGTATTGACAAAACATCGCTCTTGTAACGGTATCCGAGTCGGTGTCATCTGTAATCTCAAGCCCGCGCAGCAAAGAAATATCATAGTCGTATGCTGCGTCGGAATCCGCAAAAGCCGTCATGCCGAAAACCAGACATAATATAATAATCAATGAAATACTTTTTTTAATCAATTCAATCACCCGCCTTCATCGCAAGGCAGACTATTTTCGCTGCCTCGGCTCTTGTCAGATATGCTTTCGGATTGAAATTCCCGTCAGGCGTGCCGCTTATAATTTTTTTGAAAAGCAGCATGTTTACAGAATCCAAGGCATAATCCGAAATTATTTCATTATCCGCAAAATTCATGCTTCCGAGCGTCATTTCGGCGCCGCACTTCAAAAGCACGCGTGCCGTCATAACGCACGCATCCTCACGCGTTATATTATCTCCCGTGCCGAATAGCTTTTCGTTTTTACCTTTTATAATACCGTTTTCCACTCCGCATATAACGGCGCTTTCATACCATGCGCCTTTTTTTACATCATCAAATCTATTTTCGCCTTCGGAGGGCTGAATTTTAAATGCCGATACAAGCATTTTCAAAAATTCTTCTCTCGTAACACATCTTAAAGGCTCAAATTTGTTTTCACCAACTCCCGAAACAATTCCATCGGCGTAAAGCTTATTTATGTATTCCTCCGCCCACAAAGCCTCATCAAGGTCTGTAAATCGCGTCTTCTTTTCGGTCTTCGGCTTATCGGCAGGTTGCTCGCCCACAGAAAAACCGCCGCCTGTGCTGCCGCCCGATGAGCCGCTGCTTTTTTTGTCTCCCTTAAGCTCGTCGGCGCAAGCTTTATCAAATGCATTTTTAATCTCGGCAACGCTTTTAAAGTCCTTTCCGCAAAGGGCTTTATTTACCTGAATTTTGTCAACCTTTGCGTATACTCCGTTTAAATCCAGCTTCAGCACATCGTTGTATTTTTCCAAAACGCTTGTCATAGCTCCCTTAGTCGCTGTGTTTACCTTTGTAATTGCAGAAGCTGTGTGAATCTGACTCTTTAACTCATTTAAATCTGCCGAAGGCTTTCTTATCTCAAAAAACACCTTTGAAAGCTTATCCGTGTCTATGTCATTTTCAAGCTCTATATTGAGATAATTGTTTTGAAGCGCCTTTTCAATATTTTCGGCGCTGCCGAAAGAGTATCTTGTAATTTCAATACCTTGGTTAAAGCACAATATAACATCATCGGCAGTAAGCTCTTCGTATTTGCCGATATTCTTTACAGTTTGCGCGCAGAAAAATCTGTTTGATGTTTCATTTTCCATGTACGAATCATACTCGTCCCCCGTTTCAAGATACACAACGCTTGTATCGCGCGAATATTTTTTTATAATTCCTTCAAGCGTATCCTCCGTTGCGTTTTTAAACATTGTTAAAGCCGTTTCAAGCTCCGCCGCATCGGCATAATAAAAGCTTTTGCTCTCTCCGTTTACTATCACCCGATATTTTCCGGAAGCGGCGCCCTTCGGCATCCTGAAAAGGATGCCGTATTCGCCGTTTTCATCGCAAAGAGCTTCATAAACCAAAACCGTCTGATTTTTAAGCGCCGTCTCCGAAAGATTTTCAAATTCGACATCGGGTTTTGTTATAACTACGGAAATCTTTGAGTTTTTTTCCGAAGCTCCGCTTATACTTACAACCCCGCTTCCGCTGTCAACGACAATATTTGATATATCTGCCGATGCAAGCCGAGCGGTAAGCATCAGGCAAAAAACGCATATTCCGATTTTTTTAAACATAAACTTACCTCCCTATCTGACTTCGGCAATATTGTTATACTCATTTGCTTCTCCGTAGCAATTACATATAATCTTCAGATAACGGCCCGCGGTTTCATCAAACTTGTATTCTTCAAATCCGTCGCTTGTTCCGCTGCTGTTGCCCGTAAACACCGTTTTCCAGTTAATCATATCATCGCTCAGCTCAATAATAAACTGATACTTTCTTCCCACGCCGTAGAACCATGCAATTTCAAGCTTGTTGAATGTGCATTGCTTTTTGAAATCATAAATAATCCAGTTGCCCTTACCAGCCGTTGTCCAGCGCGTGGAAAGATTTCCGTCAATGGTGTGCTTTCCGTCATGGTCTTCGTTTTCTCTGTCGCTTACGGTGATATCCTCAGCCGTTATATCATAGCCCTGTATCTTGCTTCTTAAAACGTTTTTCGGATTGAAGCATACAAAATATTTTGCACTGCCGTTTTGGTTTGATACGTTAACGAGCGTATAGCCCGGCGCCTTTGCCGCATTTGTTACGCTGACATTGGCATTTGCGGCCGAAGCCTCAACGGCAGGAATTTCATTTTCGTTATCTACTTTTACAAAATACATTTTCTTTTCGGGGTCAAAACCGCTTATTTCAGTGCCGTTTAACATCAGCGTATTAAGTCGCGGCGAAACGGTGTCGGCAAGACTCCAGCTTTTTATCGGCATTGATTTGGGAATTTCAAGCGGTGTGTCCTCGCCCGGCAAAAGCGGAATTATTGCCACCTCTACATCAAACCCGTTTACGCCCGCAGCTTTTATTGCAAGCTTTTTCCAATCCTCGTTTTTCGACTGATTTTCGGGATCGGGCGAGTACGGAAGCGGTCTTGCGTCCATGATTTCAAAGCCGTAATTTCCTTCGGAAATAATTCCGACCCATACTCGTTTGTCTTCGTTTGAAATTATTGCCGATCTTTTGTCCTCGCTTATTACCGCGTTGTCGGACGCCTTGTAATGCGCAAACCAATATACGTCACATTTTTTCTTGAGTTTTACCTCGTCTCGTATTAAAACCGTGTTTCTTCCCGCGGTCATCATGATTCCTCTCACGGCAGATTCCGCGTTGTTTGAATATGCCGTAGTCAAATCGGTAACGGCAATGGAGCCCGAGTCCTTACTTTCATAACGCGTTATTTTGCTGTCGCCCGTCAGCACCTGGTCGTATCTTCTTGCCTTTCCCTTTGTAATCTCGGCATCGTCCTTGCCAACATATATTGCAATATCATCAAATCCAACCGTTGTTGCGCCGCCGCTGAATTGAAATCTGCAAAGCCAGACAGCATTTACGACGGGTTTTGAAATTTTAAAGCCGTTTGCAAGCTTTTCGCCGTCAACATAAACGTCAAGCGTATTTAAAAGGGGGTGAATGGCAAGTCTCACAGAATGCCATGAGCCGACAGCCATTCGTTTTAAATGGACTACTTCTCCGTCATCAACCGAAAACAGACCGCCGTTTGTTACATAAAGCGGGAACCATCTGTCGGATTTGTTTGCCGGATCAAGCCCCATTTCCAAGGGTCTCCACTCATTAACCTTAAACGCGGACATGTCCGGCATCTTAAATCTGAAATCAAGCTCAAATTCATTTGCCGCATAGGGAGACGAAATTTCCCAGTTAAGAAATCCGCCGCCGGTTGAATTTGTTGTGGAGGACTCTATTAAAATGTATTTATTCTTGTCATTCTCCTCCTGCACTGTTATTTTGCCGTTCGTCGCGGGACTGACGCCATAATCGCCCGACGGCGTATCTCCTACACTGTACTCATTGCAATCTATCGTTTTTTGATATACCAAAAGACCGTCGCTGTTTTGTTCCGCAAGATTATACGGCGTTTCGTCTATCACAAGAGTGTTGTGCCCCTCGGCGCGGTTTGTGTAGCAGGTGTATTGAGCGGTGTAATACGACGCAGGGTCGTGCGGCATATCATGAAACCACCTTTTCCCCGCGTAATCATAAACAAACGAGCCCGAATCAAGGTGCGAGTGATTTATGTTGACGGGGCCGGAATGGAATCCCGCAAATATACCGTCACCGGACCAGTCGCTTCTCGAAACGGTTGTTTCAACCTTTCTGAAATACTTGTCAAGGTCATATTTTTTTATTTCGCCGGAGGAAAGTGCGGCGTTGTACCAAAGAAGATCACATGGTCTTGCCGAATAATTTTTGCTTATTATATCAGCCTTTCTTCTTGCCGCAAGATTTGAATCGTTTAATAAATCCGCAAAAAGGAAGGAAAAATAATAATCGGGCTTACTCTGAGGGTTTGCATCGGAAAAGTTGAAAAGCCCGCCGCTCGAAAGCATATAAGCCGGAAAATATGCAGCCTTGGAAAATCCGTCAATCTGCGTATAACCGAAGGTATTAGAAAGAGCATTGCAAAACATTTCTATAATGTTCGCATCGCCGTTTAGCGTGCTGAAGCCGTAGTCGGGCCCCTCCTGCCACGCTCCGTCAGGCTCCCATTCGTTAAAGTGAATTTCAAGAGAACGAAGCGCATAGCCTATAAGCGGAGCGGTATAAGACGGCTCTTCCTCGCAGAAAGCCAAGCATGCCGCCAAAACACCCTCGTTTCCAATCATATTCCAGTTAAAGGGGTCGGATATCCAAAAACATGAATACTTGTTTGAGTCAATTGTATAAACGCCCGTGTATGCTTTTTTTGCCGGCTCGAGACCGAGATCTATAATACCTTTTTTCAAAGCCGCTCTCTGTTCCGCGGAAAGGTAATCGTAAAACCAGTCATAGCCCAATGACGCACCGTACATACACTGTCCGGTGTCAAGAAAAGTAACAAGCTCGTTCCATGTCGGAAAATTGATTATGGCATTTAATTCCTGCCATGCTCTGTCGGCATATTTATCATTGCCCGAAACGTGCCAGACAAGCCCTAAAATATTCATTCTCTTCCAGATATCCTCATCTGCCGAGACCATATTTGCGTTACTGTTCAGCAGAAAGGAAACTAAAGGCTTCTCCAAAATTTCATCAGCTTGCTTTTCAAGCGATGCATATAACTCTCTTGCAAAATCATCGGTTTTTATAATTTCTTTGACATATTCAATTTTTTCTTTAGTTGCGGCAAGCC
This sequence comes from uncultured Eubacteriales bacterium, assembly GCA_900552775.1. Lineage (GTDB taxonomy): Bacteria > Bacillota > Clostridia > UMGS1883 > UMGS1540 > CALCLY01. The sequence continues at coordinate 8,326 of USAP01000057.1, forward strand.
TCGGATGCCCGTTATCCGGATGTCTCGCAACTACCGAGGCTATAACATCCTTCCCTGTGGGGCGTTCGTATTTTACCGTGTTTTTGACTTCGTTTTTGACAGCATCTTCACTCATGACATAATACTCGCCGCCGTCACCGAAAATAATAAGTCCGTCATCAATATATACTGTTTCTCCGAGTATTGAGGCAATGTCGTCCGCGGAAATATAAACGGAACCGCCTTCAAATTTTATAACATGCAAAAGCGGCGTTTCCGAACCGTTTATAATGACAGACTTCTCTCCCGCCTTGACCTTCACGGTTTTATCTTTGTATATTGCAAAAGCCGCAGCTTCGTCCGTATTCCATGTAACCTCGGCGCCGAGAGCTTCGCCGGCAAGGCGCAGCGGAACATACATTGTCCCGTCAAGCTCCTTCGGGGCGGAGGCGCCCGAAAACTCTGTGCCGAATTTTAATGCTCTGCTCGTGTTTCTGTACATCAGAAGCGAATCCGCAACAATATCGTCAGCCTCAGACTTATATATCGGCTTTAAAAACAGAGTCGAATTTTCAAAATATTCTCCTTCATCACCGCCTGCGCCGGAATTTCTGATATAAATATCGTCAAGATATAAATATCCCGCTGCGTCCGAAAGCTTGAAAACAATCTTATCAGCCGCGGATAACGTCATGGCAGCGTTTTTTATTATTTTGCTTCCGTCAAGAAAAAGATTGTATGTACCCTTTGAGAAATTCAGCAAAAACTCGCAATAATACCATTTATTGTTCAAGCACTCTGCTATTGATTTCCCCTCATGAATAATATTGCTTCCGTCAAATTCAAAGGGCGAAAAGAGCTTATTGTCGCCCGAAGCGTAAAGAAAACTAAGCCCGGAATTTATATCCTGTGCTTTAAAGCGAAATGAAACCACGACAGGCTCGTTCTGGGTGTCGGATATCACCGTTTCTATTAGACTTTCCCCGTCGCCCGCGGCGCTCATGAGCAGACTTTTGTTTTTTTCATCGGGATTCGGCGCAATTACCATATTGCCGTTTCCCGAGGTTTTGACGCTGAAGCTGTTTAGGGGCTTCTCACCCAAAACCAAATCATTGAAATTTTCTTTGACATATACGCCCTTCGGGCTGTCGGCGCTCGCGGGAAGCGCAGACGGCGAAATCAGCATAGATGCCGTCAATACACAAATCAGCAGATGTTTTTTCAAATCTTTACCTCCTCCCAAGTTGAGATATTCCGCTGTAAACCCCTTCGTTTAAGGGAATACCCTCCTTCAGATTATTCCACACCATAATGTTTACAAAATAATCATCGTCCGTATCGGGAACATCTAATTCAATGCACTCCGATTTTAAAATCTCGTCACCGCTTTGCACCGATACGGCATTTACGTTTAGCATTTCGATAATACCGTCTTTTTTGCTGTAAAGACCGGCAATCAGGGTGTAATGCGTATCGGCTTTCTGCCAGAAATCAAGCTTTGCTTTGACAATACCCTTTTTAAGCTCTTCAAGCTTATTGTCGGCTTCATCATAAAATCCCTGTAAAATCACATACGAATCCGGCTGCCGACGTGTTTTAAAGCTTAAGTTTATTTCGGCAGTTTGGTCAAATATATCCGTAACCGTTCCCGAAACGTTATATTCCTTATCCCAAAGAAGATCGGGTTTTACATAATAAGACGAATTGTCTTTTAAAAGCGGCAAAGGCTCAGCTGAATCAAGCACGAGATTACTCTCTTTTATTTCGTTATTGAACACAAGGTTTATCGGGTCTCCGACATTTACGTTTTCCGATTTGTTCTCGGGTGACGACGATATAAGCGAAAGCTTGTCTATTTGCTCGATTTTTACATTGTCAAGATATAATTTCGCTCCCTTACCCGTGAGCTTAACGGCAAAGGAAAAAAGAAAATCAACAGGCTTTGACGCTGTGCCCGCGCCCCAAATCGGCATCTTAACAATAAAATTATTATCGTAAAAAACATCAACGGTAAATTCTTTCGCATCTGCCAAAAGCTTCAGGTTATGCCATTCGTCCGTAGAAAAACCCTTTGAAGAATCAACAAGCTTCGCCTGCCCAGCCGATGCCATAAACGCGA